>JAFGOO010000094.1 GCA_016926455.1 Methanosarcinaceae archaeon
GGTATGGTAGGGTTCAAGGCCAGTGAGATTGCATTCATACCCACATCCGCATTTGCAGGTGACAACATCTCCAAATCAAGCGAGAATACACCTTGGTATACTGGACCATCCATCTTACAAGCACTTGATGAACTCAAACAGCCAGAAAAACCGGACAAACTTCCACTGAGAATCCCGGTGCAAGATGCATATACGATATCCGGTATTGGTACCGTGCCTGTGGGCAGGGTGGAGACCGGTGTTATGAAAAAGGGTGAAAACGTAGTCTTTATGCCAAGCGGTGCAGGCGGCGAGGTTAAATCCATAGAGATGCATCACGAGGAGATTCTGCAGGCTGTACCCGGCGACAACATCGGATGGAACGTGCGTGGTGTCGGAAAAACAGATGTGAGAAGAGGTGATGTCTGCGGTCCGAAAACTAACCCACCAACGGTTGCGGATGAGTTTACAGCCCAGATTGTTGTGCTACAGCACCCATCAGCGATTACTGTCGGATATACACCTGTGTTCCACTGCCACACAGCGCAGACAGCATGTACCTTTATGTCCCTTGACAAGAAGCTGGACCCGAAGTCCGGTCAGGTGAAGGAGGAGAACCCAACTTTCATCAAAGCAGGGGATGCAGCGATTATTACCGTTAAACCGACAAGACCTATGGTCATTGAGCCGGTTAAGGAGATTCCACAGCTTGGTAGGTTTGCTATCCGAGATATGGGAATGACTATTGCTGCCGGTATGTGCATGACTATTAAGGAGAAATAATCATTCTCCTTTTTTTGTGTGAGAAATTATGACACAGAAAGCACGAATACGATTATCTGGAATTAGCCCTATGCACCTCGATGGTGTGTGCAATCAGGTGAAGAACATTGCCGAGCGGACCGGTGTCAGTATCTCTGGTCCTGTCCCGCTCCCTACCAAGAAGCTGGTAGTACCGACCAGAAAAAGCCCGAGCGGCGACGGCACAGCCACATGGGACCACTGGGAAATGCGTGTCCATAAGAGACTGATTGATATTGCAGCAGACGAGCGAGCCCTCAGGCAGCTAATGCGCATCCAGGTTCCCAAGGACATCAACATCGAGATTGTACTCCAGAACTAATATTGAACGCTCGCTGGTTTTCAGTGGCTTAAAAAAACGTTACAGATGCTAATCTGTAACAACTCATCTTCTTGTTTTCTGACATACTCCCACGACTAAAGTCATGGGCTTTCTGGCTGCTTTATTCGTGAAACTTGTTGATTTACTTCAGCATGAGACACAAAAAATTAATGTTTTTTTCATCATACAAACCAGGCTTTTATATCTTATACATGAGTTTCAAAAATAGAAAATCATAACATCTCCTCAAAAACTCATCAATAATCTCTCATTTGGTCTCCTATTAACTAAAAGATGAAAGATTGTCATCCCCATCCTCTACCTAACATCAAATTTATCATCCATAAAAGCATTCACCTAGCTTAAACCCAAAGTATGTTCCCTTATCCCATGGGCCTGTAGTGTAGTGGATAGCACATAAGCCTCCGGAGCTTATACCTCGGGTTCAAGTCCCGGCAGGCCCGCGTTGGACAACGTTTATCTTGACATTTTTTTGCTGACCCTCCTCACATGACCTATTTTTAGACCAATCGTTGATGATTTATAGTAACCAGTACGTACTACGACTATGAACTACGACGTCGTTGTAGTGGGGGCCGGTCCGGTGGGTTCTACTGCGGCGCGTTTTGCTGCAATGAACGGAGCCAGTGTATTGCTACTTGAGGAACATGCATCCATAGGTTCTCCTGTGGAGTGCACCGGATTGCTCAGCACCCGCGCAGTCTCCGAGTGTGGTATCACCCCCTCGGACGAGTTCGTATTGAACGATGTACGCGGTGCATTCATCTATTCCCCCAATGGCAGCTGCCTTCCTATCGACGGCGGCAAGACAAAAGCCTATGCAGTATCCAGGAAGATGTTCGACCGCAGGCTTGCTGCCATGGCAACGGAAGCGGGCGCAGACATCCTTCTTAGGACAAAGGCGATTGGGCTTGAAACTGGACCCACGGTTCAGAAACTGGAAGTATTGCAGAAAGGGCTTCGAAAAACCATCACAGCCAGCGTGGTGATTGGGGCCGACGGCGTGCAGGGGAATATCTCAAAAATGGCAGGTCTCGGAAATGTAGAGAAGGTCCTGTCCGGAATACAGGTGGAAGCACCCTATGCTTCAAAGGACAATGATTTCGTTGAGCTGTTCCTTGGTTCTCCAGCACCAGGTTTCTTTGCATGGACTGTGCCTCTCAATGACCGCATATCCCGCATCGGACTTGCGATTCCTGCTGGTACTGATACCCCTTCCATAAAATACCTGAACAGCCTGCTGAACTCAAATCCTCACGTCTCAAAGCGATACGGGGGCGGCTCCCTTGACCTTGTGATTGGCGGCATCCCTCTTGGACCTCTGAAAAGGACCGTTTCCGAAGGTATCATGATTGTAGGAGATGCTGCAGGACAGGTCAAGCCAACGTCGGGTGGAGGAGTCTACACAGGTGCTGTTTGTGCAAAGATTGCCGGAGAGGTTGCAGCCTTTGCTGCAAACGAGGGGGATGCTTCATCCATCCGCCTCAATGATTATGAAACAAGATGGCATGAAAGACTTGGAAGGGAGCTTGGCATTGGCATGAAGATCCATGAATACATAGGTGGGCTGAAAGATGTCGAAGTTGACGACCTTCTCACCTCTATGAACACCCCCGGAATCCTAAACATGATCACAGAATACGGTGATATGGATCGGCCATCCGTATTTATAAAAAAACTGTTATCCCCCACAAATTCCCTGCGTATGCTCAATGTATTCCGCACCTTTGCAAGAACCGTATTGTGACCGGTTTCCATCAATCATCCAATTATCTATTCCTGACGTACGAACAATCACAAGATGATTTAGCTTGTCAAATCTTACGATTTGATCACATTTGAAGAATTACATATCAAAGGAATTATTAGAAATCACTACATAGAAACGCATATTATAGATGTAGTATTTAGATAACGTCTTACAAGGCAAAATGGGCTGCTAAACGTGTGGATCTTGTCAATCCATGTAATACATCTCAGATGTGTTCTGGGTTTGGTCAAATAGTCAAAAAATCTATAAGAAAGAATACACAATTGTCCTTATTGCGGTCTTACTCTCGATAGGGCTCAGACTTCTATTAACATTCTGAGATTGGAATTACAATCTCTTCGGAATTCCGATAGATTCCCGTTACTTCAGTGATAGTAGTAGTTACTTCTGATTAATCCATTATGATGCATTCATTCAATAAACTGTCACTCCTTTGATATAGGGGTGTTTTAGCATCTCATCTATTAGGTTCCCAGGTACCTTTGTGTCCGTAATGATGGTAAGACGTGGTTCCTCAGTAAAATACGGGTCTTCTGAAACCGCCTGACGTATGCTAATTCCGTGATCAGAAATAATTCTGGCGGCCTCTGCCAGTATTCCGGTATGCACGGCGTCATCCGGCGTAATGATGATTACCCCCAGCCCGAGGGAAGGTGCCACATCCCGCAAAAAAGGAATCGAATGAACGTTTCGAAATATATTTTTCAGCAGTTGGTCCGATAGTATCGCATCTGTGGTCGAATCAACCACGCGCCTGTCAACACCCGCTTCCTTTGCAAGCTGCGTGTGTGCAATCTCGATACTCCCTGACGTAACCTTTCCGTCATCGTTTACCTGAAAGCCCCGTTCAAAAAGAAGTTTCAGAACCTTTGCCTGTGCCGGGTGTTTTTCGAACCTTTTGAGTACTACGCTCCACATAGTTCCTATCTTATATTTCAAATTATAAATTCGTTAAGGTTATGTCCTGCGGAAATCCCGTGAAACAACAAAAACCTGAAATTGAATTGGCACGTTTACATTATCAAAAACAATTAATCACCTGTGAGATGGTTCGCCAATGCCTGTAATGAGTATTATTGCTTGTGGAATGCTCGAAGACGAACTTGCGTATGTCCTCTCAGAAGACCGGGACCTGAAACAGCTGATCATAGTGGAGAACAGGCAATGTTTCAGCCTGCTGCAAAAGTTCAGGTCCGAAAACTGCAAGCCATGGATGGTTCCTCTGGAAAGAGTGGCATTCCTTCTGAAAGGTACCCAAAGCTCCCTATTCATGAAACTCATAAGTCCACTTAAGAGGTTTCCGGTTTTCGAACAGATTCATGAGAAAATGGAAGATGAGGTGAGAAGAAATGTCACAGTGGTTGTGAATATGCTGAAGATTGCACTACATACTGACATCGATATCCTGAAATCCGAGGTATATCGTAACATAGAGGAAATGGCAGGCTTCTCAGACGGCATACTGATTTTTTACGGCACATGTGGACATTCCCTTGGGAACCTTGAAACCGACTTTAAAGAGCTTGACTGCTCCCTCTATTTTCTCAAGGACAGTAATGGAGAGAATGTGGAAGACTGCATCAGTGCAGCTCTTGGAGGCAATGATGCATATGCAGAAACAATGCTGAACAACAGGGGAGTGGGCACGATCTACCTGACCCCCATGTGGGCTTCCAGCTGGGATGAAATGGAGAAAGAAGGCTTCAGCTCCTCTGAATTCGATATAAGAACTCTTAATGGGTCTAGATACAGCAGGCTTGCCATGATTCATACGGAAATTTCCCGGGACCCAGATTTCCACAAGAATGTACTTAAGGTAGCTCGGAAGTTTGACATGGAAATAGTGGATATAAAAGGCAACGCAGAAATTGCAAGGGATTCTTATCTGAATGCTAAAAACGACATCTGCAGAACATAGATTGCATTCATCAAGAGAAGACAATACAAACTCTCTTGCATAAAATCGCAGATTAAATCAGTCTCTTTTATGACGTTCGAGTGAGAAAACCACCGTTTGAAAAAGGCGGTCTTCTAACTTCAAAGTTTATAAAATTTAAAGAAGCTGATACCTAAATCCCAGAGAGCGAGTATAATCCTCTTTTAAAGGAGATGTTTGTAGATTTATGACTGAATCCAGAATATCTTGACCAATTCGAATTTGATTATGAATCTTATGATAATTGGGGTTTAGGGGGTATGCTTCATCCCATGACTTGAGGTCAGCAAGAATGCAATATGGCTCAAGAAACTACCTAAGACAAAAACAAGTAGTGAA
>JAFGOO010000095.1 GCA_016926455.1 Methanosarcinaceae archaeon
ATCCAAGGAGGATATAATGACAACAGCATATGATATCCCTGCAACAGATCTTATTCAAAGGGTTGCAGAGAAATTAAAAGAAAACGAGCATATCAATCCCCCAGAATGGGCAGCTCATGTTAAAACCGGTGTTCACAAGGAACTTCCACCTACTGATAAAGATTGGTGGTATACTCGTTGTGCAGCCGTGCTGAGGAAAATATACATAGACGGTCCCATAGGTGTAGAAAGACTGCGTTCGGTATATGGTGGAAAGAAGGACAGAGGTTCAAACCCATATAAAAAAGCAAAAGGCAGTGGCTCTATTGTAAGGGGGGCACTGCAGCAGTTGGAAGCAGCAGGTTATGTACGTGCACTGAAAAGTGGTCGTGTGATATCACCAGCTGGTCAATCATTACTGGACAATACTGCCCACGGTCTTAAAGGTGAATTGCTCGAGAAAATCCCAGAGCTTGCAAAATATTAATCATGGGTTTGTATCGGCATAGTTTAAGAATAGACATTTCATCATTAGTATTGGTTCTGGGAGATGCTGTCTGGAAAATCCAGCATATTAAGGATAGAAAAGGGAAGATTCAACTTTCCCATATTTTTAAATTATTTGTAACATCTCTTTTGGAGATTAAATTCAAATTGTTCACAATTGGTAGAAAACGGGTCAGTGGTGAGAGCAATGGCAGATGAAATTGAAGAAATCCGAAGAAAAAGACTTGCACAGCTTCAGCAGCAGCAACTCTCTTCCCATATGGGAACCGACACGCAGGCCGCCTATCAACAGGAACAGGCAAAAGCTGAGATGGAAGCACAGAAACAGGCAATACTCAGGCAGATTTTGACACCAGAGGCACGTGAGCGACTCACAACACTTAAAATGTCGCGAAAAGAAATGGCTGAGCGATTGGAATCACAGCTGATAATGCTTGCACAAAGCGGGCGTTTGCAGTCAATTATTGATGATGAGAAACTCAAAATTCTCCTATCGCAATTGCAGCCTAAAAAACGTAAGACAACCATAACACGCGTTTAATTTATGAGGGCGTCAGTTTTGTTCAGCGGAGGCAAAGACAGTTCATTGGTTGCAATCCTACTTGAGCCGTTTTTTGATGTTGAACTAATAACCTGCAGTTTTTCAGTGCTTCCTGTTGGGGAAGTTGCTAAAAGGGCTGCAGAGGAACTGGGTTTTGCACACCGGGTACTCAAACTTGACAGAATTATATTAGAGAACGCCTTAAAGATCATTGCTAATGACGGGTATCCTAAAAACGCCATAAACTACATTCACAAGAATGCCGTGGAAAGGCTTGCGTCAGACATGGGTGTAAAGATAATTGCTGATGGCATCCGGCGTGATGACCGTGTTCCAGTACTTACCGATTCTCAAGTGCGGAGCATAGAGGATAGGTTTGGCATAAAGTACATCTGTCCACTGAAAGGGTATGGACGTGCAGCAGTCAATATGCTTGTTCAGCAACATCTGGTTATCGAAGAGGGGCAGAGCGATAATATGATCAAAGGTGATTACGAGACCGAACTTCGGGAGATAATCAGGCAACGTTTTGGGAATGAGAAAATCTCTGAGTTGTTCCCAACACATATTCAATCACGTATAGTAAAGCGAGTAATTTGATAGTGTCAAATTGAAGGCTTCCAGAAATCAAACAAATCATAACTTGATCCTCAATTAAACATTTATACGATAATCTACTTATTAGCTCAAACCCTGTATACAGCTTATATTATTCATAGGTGAGACAAGTGAGTCATAATACAAAAGGACAGAAGACAAGGTTGGCAAAAGCACACAAGCAGAACCATCGTGTTCCGTCTTGGGTAATAATTAAAACCAACAGAAAAGTCGTAAGCCATCCAAAGAGAAGGCACTGGAGACGAAGCAGTGTGGATGTGAAGTAGGAAGGTAATTACAATGGCACAAGATGCAATTAAAGAGCAGGTTTATACCATTCCACTTCGTGCAGTTAAAGCTGCACCTAGATGGAAGAGGGCAAACAGGGCAATGACTCTGATTAAGAAGTATTTAATAAAGCATATGAAAAGCGAACTATCACAGATAAAGATTGACAGGACGGTCAATGAGAAGGTATGGGAGAGAGGATCAGAAAAACCTCCGTCATCGATTCGAATACGTGCCGCAAAATTTGAAGATGGTGAGGTTCAGGCAGAACTTGCATAACTCTTAAAGAATACTTAAAGTATAGCGATAATGATTCGGACATTGGACATATATGATACTCCGATAATTGGGGTCTTTGCTACCTGCACTGAAGATATAGCTGTCGTCCCCCTCGGAACAAAAAAGAAAGTATGTGATGCACTCGAAGAACTACTCGATGTGCGGGTCATTTCAACGCTGTTAAATGGCAGTACTGTTGTAGGTTCGTTATGTCGTGGTAATTCAAAAGGCTTTGTAATAACCGGGAATGCAAGTACCAGTGATTTAAAGGATACTGATTTGCCTGTCAAGAAACTGCCGGGCAGGTTCACAGCCGCCGGGAACATCATTCTGGCTAACGATTCCGCAGCAATTGTTCATCCTGAAATGTCAGATAAGGCTATGGAGGATATCTCAAAAACACTGTGTGTGGATGTCCAGAGGGGCACAATTGCCGGTATTAAAACCGTAGGAATGGCAGGTGTTGCTTCAAACAAGGGGTTGCTGGTTCATCCCATGGCAACTCTGGAGGAAATTAGCCATCTGGAAGAGGTATTTGGATTGCCAGTTGATTTAGGGACCACGAATTTAGGGACACAAATGGTGGGTTCTGGGTTGTTAGTGAATTCAAGTGGTTATGTTGCAGGTTCTAAAACAACAGGGTATGAACTTGGTAGAATCGAAGTTGCACTTGGTTTTTTGTGAACCAAGGCATAATATTGCATTCAGGTCGTTTATTTATGAAAAATATAGGCGGTGATTACAAATGAAAAATTATGTTGTAAAGGGTACATTCAAAGCAGGACATGATTGGGAAACATTCACCAAAAAAGTCGAGAGTCAGAATGAAAAAAATGCTTGTGAGAATGTGTATTCAATATTTGGCAGCAAACATGGTATAAAACGGTATCTTATTAAGATCGATAGTGTTGCTGAGGTGTGATTCCCATGGCCGAGGTCACTGAAGAAGAAGTAAGGAATCTTGCAATGCAGCATCGAGAATACCAGAAGCGAGCAGAGGCAATCCAGCAACAGATGAATATGGTGCAGATTTCCCGCGATGATTGTATTCGTGCGCTCGCAACCATCGAAGAATTGGATGCATTAGAAGAAGGTATTGAGACCATGGTCCCAATCGGGGCGGGATCGTTTGTATATGGCAGTTTCAATGATCTCAGCAAGGTTATTGTAAATGTTGGTGCAGGCATAAGCGTTGAAAAATCAATTGACGGAGCAAAAGAGATTTTGAATCATCGAAAAGAGGAACTTGGCAAGATCCTCGAGAATATGAATGTTTCACTAAATAAAATTGCACAGGGAATGCAGTCGATAGAAGCCATGGTTGCAAAGTTCAATGTGCATCAGTGAACTATCTTTTCTTTTCATATTTTTTATGTTTTGGCGGGATGAATTAAGTGTTTAATAAACTTAAGGAAAAGCTTGGTGGCTTTAAAAACTCGCTGGGTCGGACAATCGATGAGAAAGCAGTTACTGTAGAAACATCAGTTGATAGTCCAGTTGAATCATCACCATCCAAACCGGTTACTTCTGCACCCTCAGAAAAGGTTGGTATTGCTCAAAAAGCAAAAGCTTTGGTATTTGAGAGGGAGGTTTTTCTTAGCGCAAGTGATCTTGAAGAGCCTCTATGGGAATTGGAGATTGCATTGCTTGAGAGTGATATAGCAATGTCTGTTTCAGAAGCAATAACCTCATCTGTCAGGAAAGAGCTGGTTGGGACACGTAAGCGAATTGGCAAGGATACCGGTTTGCTTGTTGAACATGCACTTAAGAATGCAATATTGAAGGTCATGTCTGCAAATGTTTTTGATTTTGATGATTATATCAAAAATGCAGAGAAACCTGTTCATATTGTTTTTGTTGGAATTAATGGCACAGGCAAGACCACAACCATCTCAAAATTGGCCAAACGCCTGCAGGATATGAATTATTCGGTTGTTATCGCAGCAGGTGACACCTTCAGGGCTGGGGCAATCGACCAGATTGCGATACATGCGAAAAAAATCGGTGTAAAACTGATCAAGCATCAGGAGGGCGGTGATCCAGCAGCGGTGGTTTATGATGCTGTGGAATATGCAAAAGCACACATGTCGGACGTTGTACTTTCGGATACTGCCGGACGCATGCATACCAATGTGAACCTAATGGCACAATTGCAAAAAATATGCCGCGTAAACCCGGCTAATCTTGTGATTTTTGTTGATGAAGCTGTAGCTGGCAATGATGCAGTTGAGCGCGCAGCACAATTCAATGAGGCAATTCACCTGAACGGTTCGATTCTCACTAAAACCGATGCCGATGCAAAAGGTGGCGCGGCAATTTCTATCGCATATATTACAGGAAAGCCTATACTATTCCTTGGAATGGGTCAGGGGTATGACGATCTTAAGAAGTTTGATCCTGAATGGTACGTTAACCAGTTGTTTGAATAATTCAAAGTAAATTCGAGCCATCGACTAAAATCTGCAATATCTGTGGATTTCATAATAAAGAATTGACTTTGAAAGATAGAGATTGGCGTTGTCC
>JAFGOO010000096.1 GCA_016926455.1 Methanosarcinaceae archaeon
GATAGGGATATCAATGCTGCAATCAACATCAAGAAGTTTGCACTCCAAAATCAAAATCTGATAACCGTTTGACACCTTCGGAACGAGAGGAAGGGCTTGTGGACTTGTGAACGATGGTTCAAAGAATGAAGCAAGAAGCTCCATACGTAAGCGGGGAGTAGTTCACTAGGGTAGGTTTGACGTATGCACTTAAACCATATCGCTCCTATGGACCTAAATAGTGACGAAGTTGCGGGAGTGACCATAGAGGATGCAACAGTGCTCAAGAAGGTCACAGTTGCAAAGACATATCTGGAAGTAGATGCCATTATATCGGTTTCGAAGCTGAAGGTGCATTCACTTGCCAGTGTCACACTATGTATGAAAAACATGATGGGAGGATTAATACCAAAAAATATTATGCATTATCGGATACACGAGAAAATTGTGGACCTGAACCGACGTTTTAGACCAAGGCTATCAATCATCGATGGTGTCATAGGTAACCAGTTCAATGAGAGAGAATGCTGTCCTGTAGCATCCCATATTATCATAGGAGGCACAGATGTTGTGGCAGTGGATACTGTGGGGGCGTATTTACTGAATCGCAAGCCCACAGAAGTGGAATATCTGATGCGCGCAAACACTGCCGGATTAGGGGAATGTCGTATAGAAAACATCACAATCGTGGGCGGAAATGCAAAGTAATTGCGATATCGTTATGATAAGTATTAACTATAAAAGCTTTGAAAGAATTACAATTATATCTTACCCTCAACTTTGGAATCAATGAAGTGGTTCACAGCATCAATATTTCCCAACAAGTTTTGCAATACTCCTGTGCAATCCGTGAATACTCAAACCGCTTCCTAGGTACATCATCGGGCACTTGCCTATGACGCACTGTATTTCAGAATCGTTGCACATCTCTTTTGTTTTCTGAGTATCAGTTCTCCAATGTATCCAAAATCTTTTTATTCCCCTTTCTTCAAGGGACTTCATGATATCTGCAGGCTCGGTTTTTGTCACTCCTATTACAGCAGTCTCAACCCCATCAGGTATTTCAGAAACATCATTGAATGCTTCTGGATCAGGATTACTGGATAGGTCAATTACATGAACACCCTTTCCTCGATTTTTAAGTTCGTTTATTGTTAATTTTATTGCAGGTTTTGATTTATCCGTAACTACTGCAAAACTACTAGAATCCCAAAATGCTATTTGTTCAGTATCCATCGATTATCACTCCCTGACCGTGGTCATCCTTATTGAACATTGTTCAAAGTTTTATAAAAAAATTCCGATTGGATTTGTTTTGGAATCGTTTTTCGACGTCATTTCTATATAATCAAGTTTCATTTATCCGATAAAATACAAAAGATATATATGTTAACGCCGTTTACTATATTAAATGAGGTGGATAATGACGAAACAAAAATTTATAAAGATATCCATTCTATTGATTATGCTTGTTGTTATGGCAGGCGTTGGATGTGTCTCAGAAGAAGAACCGGAAATGGTGACAAAATCATCGGTAGATGTTGCTGAGAGCAGTGCTTCTGCATCATCTCTATTGAACGTTGAGCCAAACCCGGTAACTCACTGGAATCCGGTCAGTACAACACCTAAAATCGACGAAACAGCCTATATTCATCCACAGGCATCAGTTATCGGCGACGTAATGGTTGGTGCACGTGTGATGGTCTCACCACAGGCGTCAATCAGAGGCGATGAAGGAATGCCAATTTATGTTGGTGATGAGAGCAATGTGCAGGACGGTGTTGTCCTCCATGCCCTTGAAGTTGTTAATGAAGAAGGCGAACCCATTGCAGGCCGTCTGATAGATGTTGATGGTTTGGGGTATGCTGTATATGTAGGAGAACGTGTTTCTCTTGCACACCAAGCACAGATTCATGGTCCAGCATATGTTGGTGATGATACTTTTATTGGAATGCAAGCTCTAGTTTTCCAGGCAACTGTTGGCAACAACTGTGTACTTGAACCAACATCAGCAGTAATCGGTGTAACAATCGCTGACGGTAAATACGTTCCTGCAGGTTCTGTAATCACATCACAGGAAGATGCAGACAACCTTCCTGATGTCTACGATGGATACGGTTATCAACACACGAACGAAGCAGTAGTCTATGTGAATACAAATCTGGCAGATGGTTATAACGGCGTTGAAACTCACGTTGAGGCGCACTAATACCTTCCTGCCACAATTGCATATATAATAACACATCTTACATATGGCTACAACGGGATGGAATAGATTTCCATCCTTGCGTTTTTCTTTTTTTACTACAGAAAGCGATGTGCAGAAAGGGAACACTGATGTCCCTAAAGTGGCAATGGCTTGAAAGCAGCTAACTATAGAACCCCATGAACTTTAGTCGTGGGAGTGCATCAGTGATAATTTGTTTGAAGTATTAAATCATAGTTTCCTATTATGCAAAGATGTGGAAACTAATGAAAATAGGAAATGATATGAGTATTGACTTCAAATAGTCTTTTATATGAAAGTAGCTGTGACCCGATTGCGGGAAAAGGAAGACGGCACCGTCAAACTATTCAAAAGGTATGGTCTTGAAGCTGTTCTCACACCTACCATACATTCATGCCCACCACGTGACCCTGCTTCACTTGAATTGTTGGTGTAAATGATTGCAGCGCAAAAAATCGATTTTCTGATCTTCACAAGTTCCCCTGGTGTTTCGAAGTTTTTTGAAAAATCTAGTGCTATGCCAGCAGGAATCAGAATTCTTAGCGTGGGATCAAAAACCGCCCTTAAGGTGAACGATCTTGGTTACCAATCAGAAATGCTGGATTCATTTTCTTCCTATAATTTTGCAGAATATCTGAAAGATTGCGTTCAAGGCAAGAAGATAGGGATTGCAAGAGCTGATGTCCTAGACAAAGAACTCATTCGGACACTTGAATCCCTTGGTGCGACAGTGGTTTAGGGGATATGTTATGAACTTGAGAGCATGCCCAATGTTCTTAAAGAGACAATCTTAAATCAAGCTGTAGATGCTGTAATTTTTACAAGCGCAAAGTCTTTCCTTGCATCAAGACTTGAAAGGGAGGATATTGGTGCTGTGATTACAGTTGCAATCGGGCCAAAGGCCGCAAATAGCATGCTCGAGAAAGAAGTTAAACCTGATTTGGTGGGTTCAGGAACTCTTGAATCCTGTGCAACGCTGTTGAAGGGGTGAACTACCACTCTTTAAAATAGGTGGTTTCCTGTTCCATTGCCAAACCCAACGGTTCAACTCCGCGAAGATTTACTTTTCAACAACCCTTACTTTTCTCATCACATCACCCTGCTTGATACTGTTCACAACGTCCATTCCTTCGATTACCTGACCGAATACGGTATGAATGCCATCAAGATGTGTTTGTGGTGAATGTGTGATAAAGAACTGGCTGCCTCCGGTATCCTTTCCAGCATGTGCCATGGAGAGGGCACCTTTTGTATGTTTTCTCGGGTTAATCTCGCACTTGATGGCATAGCCCGGTCCACCTGTGCCATTACCTTTCGGACATCCGCCTTGTATTACAAAATTCGGGATGACCCTATGGAAAGTAAGTCCATTGTAGAATCCATTATTGATAAGTTTCACAAAATTTGCTACTGTGTTTGGTGCATCCTTTTCGAACAGTTCGAGGACGATGTCTCCCTTATCAGTTTCAATTACTGCTTTCTTCATGATTGATACCTCTATGGTAAGGAACAATGACTGTGACCGATTTAAGGATTTCTGTCAAATTACTGGACATTGATCATCCTGTTCAACAGAAGAATAAAGATACAAAATGTATACTAATACACTAATTATAGACCTCGGCGCGATTGTGCTATATCTAGCACATATCCTTGAACTTCTTCTCAACAACATCTCCGCGGGGTGAAGTCTCTTTGAATATCTGACCTTCAAACCAGTATACTTCAGCGCCGCTCAGCCAAGCGTCAGGATTAAGCCCCGCTTTTAAGCAAGTGTGATTCAGAAAATCGATCTGGTCGAAATCGTTCTCAGGTGCCACCTGGGGAAGTAGAAGTCCCTGATAATAACCTTTCTTCACGATCAATCCATGCCTGCCTATTTCTATCATTTCAGGAAGCTTTTGCGGTGGTACATCGATAAGTTCGGGTTGTGTTAGCACCGTAACCTCCACTGAAATATTCTTTATCTCGAAACTCTGGACCGGTGGGAACCTTGGATCACGGGTTGCTGCAGATATGGCAGAATCGATAATTGCACTCACAAGCGGTGAATCAGGATAGGGATGCCCGATGCATCCGCGCAGTATATCGTGCTTTGTAAGTGTAACAAATACACCACGTAGTTCGTTGAAAATAGGGGGTAGATCTACATCGGATTGATTAGTAATCTGACCCTTTTCCAGAAATAATTCAATCGTTTTCCTTGCGAGATGAACAGCAGCTTTTCCTTCCATATCTGTAAGCATGGTTAACCCATTATTATTGTTGGCCTTATTATATGATTTCAATTATTGTCTAAATTTCAGTGCTTGAGTTTGTATCGTGCAGCAGCCTGCTTTAATGCCTCGATACCCGGAAGTTTCTCACCTGCCAGATACTCAATGCACGCTTTTCCACCCGTACTTAAGTGAGATAATTTTTTCTCAAATCCAATGTTTATAACCTCTGCGGATATATGGCCTCCACCCACGATAGAAAATGACGATTTCGCTGCTGCCTTGATAATTTCATGGGTTCCCAGAGCAAATTCATCTAACTCGGAAATGCCTGCTGGACCATTTAGAACAACTGTTTTTGCGTTTTCGATCTCATTAGAAAAGGCAACGATGGTTTCAAGTCCTATATCATTGATTGGCAGGTTGTCAGCTGGCATTTTTTCAATCGGCACTTCGATACGTTTTCCATTTTCATTCAATGCAACATCAAGTGGCAGCCCGATCTTGCCCTTGAATCTCTCAAGCAACTGTCTTCCCAGATTTATCTGATTCAGATATCCTTGTGATTCTATAAAATCCATATTTGTCTTTCCGATATCCACTCCAGACGCAGCAAGCATCAGATTCCCAACAACACCCGTGACCAGAACCCTCTCAGCACTCCCTGTTGAGAGAACATTCTCTGTAACTTTCAGTGAATCATCCACTTTTGCGCCACCAAGTACAAATACACAGGGACGTTCTTCACCCTTTACACCCTTGTCAAGTGAAGTGATTTCCTTTTCCATTACCCTACCAGTTCCGCTTGGAAGGACTTCCGTAAATCCAAGGATTGACAGATGTGGACGATGTGATACTGCAAAAGCATCATTTAGAAAAATATCTACAAGATTTGAAAGCTGCTTAACCATATGAGTTGTTGCATGTTCAGAAGCCGGTCTTTTCAAACTCTCTTCGGAATAGAACCTGACATTTTCAAGA
>JAFGOO010000097.1 GCA_016926455.1 Methanosarcinaceae archaeon
ATTCCTGCACTGCAACTGACAGATTCCAGTTATGTAGCCCATAGTGAGGATATACTTTATCGGCAGGGATATCAGGAATTCAAGAGACTCAATGGTTCAAAGGATTTCTTCCATTTCATCCATTCTGCTGGAAAACTTGAAAATAGTGTTTCAGTCAACGTCAGTGAAAGACGCATTTATATGGACCTTGAGGAAGAGAGAGTCCTGACTGTCAATAACCAGTATGCTGGCAACAGTGTGGGTTTGAAGAAACTGGCTCTGAGGCTTGCGATCAGCAAAGCAAACAAGGAAGACTGGTTATGTGAACATATGTTCATCATGGGTTCCAGAAACGAAGAAAAGAACAGGGTAACATATTTCACTGGTGCATTTCCCAGTGCCTGCGGAAAAACCTCTACAGCTATGATTCCGGGACAGTCAATAATAGGCGATGATATTGCCTACCTCCGACCTGATGAGAAAGGAAATGCCCGTGCTGTTAATGTTGAACAAGGAAT
Source organism: Methanosarcinaceae archaeon (assembly GCA_016926455.1). Lineage (GTDB taxonomy): Archaea > Halobacteriota > Methanosarcinia > Methanosarcinales > Methanosarcinaceae > JAFGQV01. Next base: position 498 of record JAFGOO010000097.1, read on the forward strand.
ATTCGGGATAATAGCAGATATCAACCCTATTGATGATCCCCTTATCTATGATGCACTGACGACGCCAAGGGAAACAATATTTTCAAATGTCCTTGTCAATGATGACTTACCCTACTGGTTAGGTATGGGAAAAGAGCTTCCAAAGGAAGGGATTAATTATTCAGGGGAATGGAGTGAAGGAAAAAAAGACAACAATGGAGAATTAATTCTTCCGGCGCATAAGAATGCCCGTTATACTATACGAATCGATGAACTTTCCAATGCCGATGATAACGTGGATAATCCAGAAGGTGTTCCTATAAAAGGTTTCATTTATGGAGGAAGGGATTCTGACACATCTGTCCCGGTCTACCAGTCATTGAACTGGGAACATGGGGTATTCCTCGGTGCTGCACTTGAATCCGAGACTACGTCAGCAGCATTAGGAAAGGAAGGTGTGAGAAAACACAACCCTATGTCCAATGTAGAGTTCCTTACCATACCTGTGGGTACCTACATTGAAAACCATCTTAAATTCGGGGAGGTTCTGGTTGAACCACCCCAGATATTTGCAACCAACTATTTCCTTAAGAAGGATGGTAAATTCCTCAACGAAAAGGTGGACAAAAAGGTTTGGCTCATGTGGATGGAAGCAAGGGTCCACAATGAAGCAAATGCCATTGAGACACCAATAGGCTTCATCCCCAGATATGATGACCTGAAGTTACTGTTCAAGCAGATATTCTCAAGAGATTATACAAGACAGGATTATGAAGACCAGTTCTCTATCAGGGTTAGGAATATATTAAATAAACTTGACAGGATTGAGGCAATATTCAAAGAGGAAACCGATATCCCAGAGTTTTTCTTTAAACATCTTTACCAGCAGCGTGAAAGGCTATTAGAGGCGAAGGAAAAATATGGAAATGATGTGATATCACCTTTTAATTTTGATTGAGTTTGCATACATTCCAAAGTGGGATGGGGGTATTTAATTTAAGACGAAAAGAGATAAAGGGTTTCTAACCGTCCCGAAGTTAGTCCTTCATTTGAGAAGCTCTTTGAGTTATATATGAGAAATCTTTATTTATAGCCAAAAACAAAATTATTAACAACCAATTAGGAATGACCATATCCAATAGATTAGCGTCTTCTTTGACTAAACAGGGCGACAAAGGTATCTTTCGGTTAATATCCTATTATTTCAGATAAATATGAACAAAAATATTACCATCGATCACAACTTGATATTCAAAAAATCCACAAATGCTATTATAATACTAACTCTCTATATACTGCTTATTTCCCTTTTAATAGGTGTGGTGCAGATTATTCTCACTGTTCCCAGACTTCTTTCCAGTGATGGACTTGATCTAGTATTCTATCAGATAGTAACAAAGAGCCTTACCCTATTCGTTGTTATTGAATTTTTTAAGACATTTCATGACTATTCGAAATATGAGAGGATAAAACTGACGTTTATTATCGACGCTACGATTCTTATTGTGTTGCGTGAGGTTTCGGTAGGTCTATTTACCAGAGATTTGGATTACATGATGATATTGGCACTGTCTGTTCTTTTAACAGTCATGGGGGCGGTAAGGGTAATGGCTGTACGCTATTCTCCCACTCCAGATGTAATTATATCCAAGTGACTGATAAAAATATATGCTCCAATCGCATTTCGTGTATATATCTCATTAACAAAGCAACATGTATTTCTACTGTTGATTTCATTTGCGTAACTGGACAGTCAACAAATTATATGTGTTATCAAACAATAGAGGTACCGTATGAATACGAAACTTGACCCATGGGGTTCAGTGAATATCGAGGATTATTCAAAGTTATTTGAAGAATTTGGTATATTACCCTTTGAAGATCGGTACTCTGAAATCTCAAATCCACACATGTACATGCGCAGAAAAGTTATATTTGGACACAGAAGCTATGACCTGATTACAGATGCAATGAAAAATGGTACACCTTTTGCAGTCATGAGCGGTTTTATGCCTTCGGGAAAGGTCCATCTCGGCGGCAAGATGGTAATGGATGAAATTATCTGGCACCAGCAGATGGGGGGCAATGCATTTGTGGGCATTGCGGACCGTGAAGCACATGCTGTTCGTGGAATGTCCTGGAAGGAATGCCGCGAGATTGGCATCAATGAATATCTTTTGAGTTTGATTGCACTGGGTTTCGAACCTGAAGGATACATCTATTTCCAATCTGAATCTGACAATGTAAAGGACCTGACATTTGAACTGGGTGTCAAAGCGAATTTTTCAGAGCTCAGCGCAATTTACGGCTTCGGTGGAGAGACCAATATAGCTCATATGATCAGTGCAGTTACCCAGAGTGCAGATATCTTGCAGCCTCAGCTTTCTGATTTTGGGGGGCCGAAGCCAACTGTGATACCTGTGGGCGCAGATCAGGATCCTCATATCAGACTCACACGCGGACTTGCCCATAAGATGAACATGTTCAAGATTGAAGGGCGTGTGGGTAGTAACGGGGAAAAGTATCTGAGTGTTCGCGGCAAGAGCGCTCCAGAAGGTGCACTGGCGGAGGTGGCAGAGCGTGCGCCAGGTGAGACCAAGCTCTTTGAAGCTCATGTTGATGTGTTCGGGACAGATGACTATATTACACTTTTGGATGTTGTCCGCTGTGTGGAACTGGAATTTGGAGGTTGTGCTTTTATGCCGCCGGCTGCCACGTATCATCGTTTCATGTCAGGGTTGCAGGGTGGCAAGATGTCAAGCAGCATCCCAGACAGCTACATCGCCCTTACAGATGAACCTGAGAACGCCGCAAAGAAGGTCAAACGTGCAAAGACTGGCGGACGTGTGACACTGGAAGAACAGAAAAAGTTAGGCGGTGAACCTGACAGATGCTCTGTTTATGAACTGCTACTGTTTCATTTAGTCGAAGACGATAATGAACTTGCTGAAATCTATTCAGAATGCTTAAATGGCAAGTGCTTCTGTGGAAGGTGTAAGTCCCTTGCAGCAGAACGAATGGCCGGTTTTCTGAAAGAACACCAGGAGTTGCGTGAACTCGCACGGGACAGACTGGATGAATATGGATTATAAATACAGATTATATATATGTAAGGAACGAATCAGGTGTAAGTATGACTGCTAAGTACAACCTTACAGCCAATGAAAAAAATGTATTGCTTGCCATGGGTGAACTGGTATCTGCAACACCGGAAGAGCTTGTGGAAAAATCACTCTTAAAGATCGAGACAGCGATGCAGGCAGCCTTCCTTCTTGCTGAAAATGGGCTGGTAAAAATTGATGAAAAACTGGTTGAAAAGTATGTATTGACCCCCGAAGGAATCGAATATGCAGAGAATGGGCTGCCAGAACGCCAGATAATCGACGCGATGTCAGGACCTACTTCAATTGAAGACCTGAAAGAAAGCCTTTCCCCTAAAATGGTTGGGATAGCAACCGGATGGCTTTGCAGGAAAGGATGGGCGACTATAGATAAAGGAATGATAGTTCCCACTGGCAAATCAGATGTAGGTGATGATGAAAAAATATTTGCAAGATTTAAAGAGAAAGCTGAAACATTTGAGAAGATGGATACTGATAAGAAAACCATCCAGGAACTCATAAAAAGAAAACTTGTGTCAAAACATGAGGAGAGATTAAGATTTATTTCGATAACTGATGCTGGAAAAGATTTGATTGCCAAGGGAATTGTTATCGAAGAAGAGGTTGCACAGATAACTTCAGAACTCCTAAAAAGCGGTGACTGGGAAAACAAGAAATTCCGACCCTATAATATTAACGTCATTCCCAAACCTGTCTATGGTGCAAAGATCCATCCCTATCAGCGTCTAATTGACCAGATGCGCCAGATTTTTCTAGAGATGGGGTTTACTGAGATAAAAGGCGATATAGTGCAGAGTTCGTTCTGGAATTTTGATGCACTCTTCCAACCTCAGGATCATCCAGCACGTGAGATGCAGGATACCTTTCATCTGAAAAGTACATCCGAATTGCCCATACTATATAAGGACAGTGTGTGTGCAGTGCATGAACGTGGAGGAGATATAGATTCTACGGGGTGGGGTGGAAAGTGGAGCGAGGATATTGCCCGCAGAAATGTGTTAAGGACACACACCACAGCTATTACTATCAAATATCTGGCAGATAACCCAGAACCACCTGTTAAGGCTTTCTGCATTGACAGGGCATACCGCAGAGAAACCATCGACCCAACCCACACACCTGAATTCGAACAGCTTGAGGGTGTGGTCATGGACGAGAAAATGTCCTTTGCAAATCTCCTTGGATGTCTTGCGGAGTTCTACCATCGCATGGGCTTTAAGGATGTCCGATTCAGACCGGGTTATTTTCCGTATACTGAACCTAGTGTGGAACCTGAGGTATATGTAGACGGTCTGGGTTGGGTAGAACTTGGTGGTGCAGGGGTTTTCAGGAAAGAGGTCACTGAGCCTCTGGGTATCAAGCAACCTGTGCTTGCGTGGGGTCTGGGTGTCAGCAGGCTGGCAATGCTCAAACTTGGACTACGTGACCTTCGGGAACTGTATCATTCCGATATTGACTGGCTCCGCAAGAGCGAGGTTTGTAAGCTTTAGACCTAACGGTTTTTTTATCACGTTGGAGTAAGAAGGCCACCGTTTTTAAACGGTGGATGAATTACGTCTATTGATAAACAGAACTTAATTGGTATTTGATACCTTTGGAAGGAGGGGAAAGGCTTGTGGACTTGTGAACGATGGTTCAAAGAATGAAGCAAGAAGCTCCATGCGTAATTGTGGAGTAGCTCACTGTCAAAAAATCAGAAAATACCACAAACACTTATATATGGCATAAAAATAATCTTTTAATTATACCAGCTAGCTGGAATTTTTCAAAAAGCGTTACAAGGAGGAGTGGTACTTTATGGTAGAGGGCTCAGAAAATGATACTAAAGTAAACATAGAGGTCAAAGAAATCGAAAACGAGATGTCAGTTCGTGAAATTATGACCAAGAAAGTGTTCTCTACGGACATAAAAACGACTATTACCGATGTTGCCCGGGAAATGATCAAATGCAACGTGGGAAGTATCATTGTTACAGAGGTCAAAGAAGCTGTGGGAATCATTACCGAGCGGGACATCGTGAGAAAAATTAGTACTGAAATTGAAAACTTGGACAGGGTTTGTGCCAGTGAGATAATGTCTTCACCGATAATTACTGCAAAACCTTCAACCAATATCATAGATGCTGCCGAACAGATGGTCAAGTGCAATATCCGGAGGCTACCAGTTATGGATGGGAGTAATATTGTGGGAATAGTTACTGACAGGGACATCCTAATGGTATCTCCGGGACTTAACACCATTCTGGCAAACCTTATCGAAATGAACCACGAGCAGAGCGGTTCAATTACACATGAACCCGAAGGTGGGATATGCGAATACTGCGGTAGTTTTTCCAATGACATCTTGCTGTCGAACGGTATGATGATGTGTGAAAGTTGCCGGGATACAGAGGGTTATTATGACTAATGGGACGTAGGGGTAGATAGTAGCTGTGGTCTTGTTATGGACAAAGACTACAATGTTGCTATCAACATTCTCAAATTGGGGTTGCAATCTGTCGGTATTAAATCCGTAGAAGCCCACTAAATATAGTAGTGGGAGAAATCACGATTAGTCGATTGATTTATGCTCAAACAGGAGTGGAAGATTGTTAGGACCATGTGGTCAGTGTTCGCACAATGGTATCTGTGAGTTATAGTACAGCTTCTCATCTTCATAACTGAATACCATTGGACATATCAGAACTCCCTTTTCCACAGCCTTCCCAAAAGTTTCCGCAAAAGCTGGATCAATCTCGCGGTTTGGTTTAAAACACTCGACATCATTTCTGAACACCAGTATAAGGGCCATGCTGGAATCCCCGTATTCAACAGCCTTTATCAGTTCTTCAACGTGCCTTTTTCCACGTAGAGTGGGTGCATCGGGAAAGAGAGCCACATTATCTTTAACCAGTGTGCAACCCTTTACCTCCACCCATATCCGCTCTTCTCCTTTCCCTAGAAGAAAATCTAGCCTGCTACTGCCAAAATTCTGCTCTGGTTTTATCGTATCAATATTTTTCAAAGGTGATAGCAAACCCTTTCTCAACACCCATTCGGCTATTTTTCTATGGTAAGCAGAATTTACCAGAACCCAGATATCCCCTACCTTTCCGGCTACTAAGTCCCATTTGGTTTTTCTTTTCCCATTTTCCGACCTTCTCAAAAGGACACTGTTGCCGGCGTAAAGTATCTCTTTGAGTCTTCCAGGGTCATGTATGTGAACCTTTTCTCCTTTGAGATTCATTGGACCAACAACATCAACAGTCCCCAAGAACCTGTTATCCCTTGATACAAATATCGCTTCTGCATCCCAAGGAATATCAAGAACGAATTTTTTTTTGCTGTGTTGCATAACCCTAACCTGAGTGAGTTCCTTATCTAGTTTTTTGCTACGCTTCTCCATATTGTTTCATCGTTTTGTACGCCCAAAACTTCATTTTAACTTCTTGTATCATTCCATTTTCG
>JAFGOO010000098.1 GCA_016926455.1 Methanosarcinaceae archaeon
TTGAAGGATCGAGATTGGCGTTGTCCTAAATGCAATACAGAACATGATAGGGATATCAATGCTGCAATCAACATCAAGAAGTTTGCACTGCAAAATCAAAATCTAATAACCGTTTGGAACCTTCGGAACGGGGGGAAGGGTTTGTGGACTAGTGAACAATGGTTCAAAGAATGAAGCATATTTTTGGGGTGGTAGTTTACTAATAAGAACTTTAAATTTGTGAAAATATAGCATTGCTATTTTTCATATTTATATCCCCCAAACAAACTGAATTGCATTCAATCAAACATAGCCATCTCTAGCAGCCAGTCAAATGATTCGGATTATCTTAATATTTTTACTCGTAGATGCTTTTTTTAGATAAACCTTTTAAGTCTGTAAGCTAAAATGATAGTATCGAAAAATAGGATTACTTAATACGGTATCGTAAAGAAATTTATACTTATATTGATTATGATGGGGGTTATATATCAATGACTAATGAGCAAGTTGAGCACATTGAATATGATGTAATTGAAGAGCTTGGTGATAGGGTTGAGATCAGGCAGTACGGTAACCTGAAACTGATATCCACGGTAGCCAGCGATTCAGATTCTGCTTTCCGGGATCTTGCAGGGTATATCTTCGGTAACAACAAACAAAATATCAGACTCAGTATGACAGCACCTGTAATCATGTCAATAGGAAAAGGTTTTATTGACATGTCGTTCGTGCTACCACAGGGCTATGACACTCAAAATGCTCCTGAGCCTGAAAGAAAAGACATACTCATCCATGAGATACCACCGAAAAAAGTGGCAACAATTACTTTTTCAGGATATGCGAAAGGTCCAGCTTTTAAAAACAACAAGAAGAAACTTGAGGAAAAGCTCAATGAGAAGGGGATCAAAACACAGGGCGAGTTTTTCTTGATGATGTATGACCCACCGTGGACCCCCCCGGACATTAAGAGAAATGAAGTTGCTATAGAGGTCGAATAGTGCCAAAAAGATATCACAGGTCTCTTTTTGTCTTTAGACGAGATTTGCGAATTGATGATAACACAGCTCTTATGGAAGCCCTCAAACATTCGGATGAGGTAATCCCCGGTTTTATATTCGACCCCCGGCTTTCCTGTAAAAGCAAAAAGAACTTCAACCACAATGCTTTCCAGTTCATGGTTGAATCCCTTGAAGACCTTAAGAAGCAGTTCAAAGAAAAGAACGGACTGATTTATTTCCTTTCAGGATTGTCTGAGGAAGTTATTGGCAAACTTATCAGGAAGATGCAAATCGATGCAGTTTTTGTGAATGCTGATTACACACCTTTCAGCAGGAAAAGGGACGAGGCGATCAGCAATGTATGTTCGGGTTCAGGTGCCTCTTTCCACCAGTTTCATGATTACTTGCTCCACGAACCCGGCACTGTCCTTACGAAAAAGGGAACCCCTTATGTAGTTTTCACCCATTTTTTCAATTCATCTTCAAAAATGGATGTGCACTTTCCTGTTATGCTCCAGGGGATTAAGGGTGGTAATTTCTACACCGGCAATCTCGACACAGCAGATAACGATATCCCGACGGAGATGAAGATACCTGGAAACAAGCATATATTTCTGCGGGGTGGCAGGAACAATGCTTTAGCAGTACTGGAAAACTTGGAGGTTTTCAGGAATTACGACCAAGATAGGGATTACCCCTCCTTGCGGGGAACAACAGGTCTGTCAGCCCACAATAAGTTTGGTACTGTCTCTATACGTGAGTTCTACCATTCTGTTAAAGACGAACTTGGAGCCGAGCATACCCTGATAAATGAACTGCACTGGCGTGATTTCTTCACACACATTGCATCCGAGTTCCCGCACGTTTTCAGGCATGCGTTCAAGCAGAATTTCGATAGCATCCAGTGGGACAATGATCCCGGACTCTTCCTTGCTTGGTGTTTCGGTAAAACAGGTTACCCAATAGTCGATTCCGGTATGAGGGAACTGAACACCACGGGATTCATGCACAATAGGGTGAGGATGATCACGGCTTCTTTCCTTGTTAAGGATCTGCACATCGACTGGCATCTTGGGGAGAGGTACTTTGCCAGCAAGCTCGTGGACTATGACTCTTGTGTGAACAACGGCAACTGGCAGTGGTCAGCCTCAACAGGCGCCGATGCACAGCCTTTCTTCCGTATATTCAACCCTTGGCTCCAGCAGAAGAAATACGACCCTGAGTGTAAATACATCAAGAAATGGTTGCCTGAACTGGATACTCTTGATGCAGCATCGATCCACAGGCTGGAAAAACAATCTCCGCCAAAAGACGTGGATTATCCCGACCCAATAGTCGATCACGCAAAGGAGAGAAACAGAAGCCTTGTTATGTTCAGGTCAATGGGCTGAATATTTCTTTCCGTCGCATCATATTCTCATCTATCATTATCATTGCTGGTCGTAACATGAAACGATTTCCAAAACCTGTTGTGCTGGTGAGTAAATGTCTTGAGTTCGAGAAGGTCAGGTATAATGCACAGGTCATACCATCGAAGATTGTAAGGGACCTTGAACCGTTTGTTGAATATATCAAGGTCTGTCCTGAGGTGGAAATAGGTCTTGGGGTTCCAAGGGATACGATACGAATCATTAAGACAAATGGTGAAAAGAGATTAGTCCAGCCAAAGACTGGAAGAGACATTACCGAAAGGATGCAAGAATTTATCACTGTTTTTCTGGATAATCTTCAAGAGGTTGATGGATTCATTTTCAAATCAAGGTCTCCAACTATCGGAATCAGGGGAATAAAGGTATACTCAGGGGTAAAGGATGCAAGTGTTATTGAAAAGGGAAGCGGTTTCTTTGCTGAACAGTTAATCGGGAGATACTCGGGCTATCCCATGGAAGAGGAAGACAGGTTAACTAACAGGAGGATAAGGAACCATTTTCTGGTCCATCTCTTCACCTTTGCAGGGTTCAGGGAAATAAAACAGAGACGATCTATAGAGGAACTGGTTGAATTTAACCACAGGAATCGTTATCTATTCATGTCCTATCATCATGAGAACTGCAACCAGATGGATGAATTGCTTGCGAACAGGCAAGAAAGAGGTATCGATGAAATTTTTGTGGACTATGAAGAATTGCTTAAAAGGATTTTTTCGACTCCTCATACATCCGATTCCATCATAGTGGCAGTAAAAGAGATCATCTCCCTAATATCATACCATATATTGGAAGTGGATATTCATTTCCTTAATGAGGTGATTGAGAAGTATGAGAAAAACCTCATCGGATACGAGGGATTGATAGAAATGTTAAGATTCTTTGTCATGAAATTTGATGAATCCAGTATTATTGATGATTCACTGTTCCACCCCTACCCTGAACATCTTCAGGAGGTCGTGGATGTGGATAGGGACAGGGATTTCTGGAAAAATTGAAAGGATTAGATACTTTTAGTTATCCTTTTTATTTTGTTTGGTTAGCGTACAAAAAAATTTCAGTTAACTATATCCTTAAAAAGTGATGCGGAGGGAGGGATTCGAACCCACGAATGCCTTCGCAACAGGATCTTAAGTCCTGCGCCTTTGACCTAGCTTGGCTACCTCCGCCCGTGGAATAAACAGGACAGACCAGAACCCATGACCTATAACAGAATTAAGGAAATAAGGAATACGGACTGGACAATCCATAATTAAAGTTAAGTTACTTAAGCCTTATTCTAATATATATGAAAATAACATTCCTTGGAACAGGAGTCGCAATCCCACAGGCTGGGAGGGTACAGTCCGGACTGATCATCGATGCCGGCTCAAAGCCTCTGCTGGTTGACTGCGGAAGCGGAGTACTGAAAAATATATTTGAAAGCAGGTATCAGCACACAGATGTCAATACCATCATACTCTCGCACCTGCACCTCGATCATGTGGCAGACGTCCTACCTCTTATCAAGGCCAATTGGCTCTGCGACAAGACCGTTTCCACCATCTACGGGCCAGAAGGCACGTATCAATGGATTACTAAACTTCTGGACATATACCAATATATGCAGGGCAAAGTGGACATCAATGTAATAGAGATGTCATCAGGCGATGTTGTCACACCATTGGGAACTGACTGCAGGATTACAGCTGCAGAGGGCGTGCACAGCGTCCCCTCACTGGGGTTCAGAATCGAATCCGGGGGCAGAACATTGGTATATTCCGGTGATACGGAACCATGTACCTCAATAATGAATCTGAGCAGAGGTGCAGATGTCCTGATACATGAGTGCTCATTCCCGGCTGGTTTTGATGTCACGAATCACACGACACCCACCTCAATCGCCGGATTTCTGGTTGAGGATGTAACCGACATTAAGAATCTCTACCTGACACATCTGTATCCGCAGATGCAGGGTCATGAGCAGGAGAGTGTGGAAATAATCAAGTACCACTTCGCAGGTCATGTGCAGATCGCCTCGGATATGCTTACGATTAAGGTTTGAATGACAAAACTAATAAATATCTTGCAGCACTCATAAAACAGTGATAAAAATGGTAATCGGAGTCACAATGGTAATTGTGCAGCCCGGAAAGGAAAGGGCAGCATACAACGAACTGGTCAACATCGAGGGGATTAAGGACGTCTACCACGTATTCGGAGAATATGATTTTGTGGTCATAATGGAAGTCGATGACCTTGGCATTTTGAACCACATTGTGGATATGATTCGTGGGTCTGAGACAGTAACAGCAACCCAGACTATAGTAGGCGCTGAGCTGGAATAAAGTTTGGTCCCATATTATTTTAGATTTCTTGATATGTACCTAGAATCGAAAAGGTGACAGAATATAGGAAGAGTTTACATGGCAGCCCCAATTGCAGAAGAACTTGCTAAAAAACAGCAGGCAATCAGCGTTGCAGAGTTCTTTGAGAAAAACAGGCAGATTCTGGGTTTCGATTCTGCACCGCGAAGCCTGATAACAACCGTCAAGGAAGCAGTGGACAATTCACTGGATGCATGTGAAGAGGCAGATGTACTTCCTGATATCCTTGTGCAGATCGAGCGCGCAGATAAAGATAACCTGACGGTAATTGTTGAGGATAACGGACCGGGTATTGTCAAAAAACAGATTCCAAAGGTATTTGGAAAACTATTGTATGGATCGCGGTTCCATGCATTGAAACAGAGCCGTGGACAGCAGGGCATCGGTATATCCGCATCTGTACTGTATTCCCAGCTGACTGCAGGACGTCCAACAAAGGTCATCTCTACCATCGGACACGGTTTACATGCACATTACTACGAGCTGATGATCAATACAAGCACCAACGAGCCTGAGATACTGAAAGACAACATCGTTGACTGGGACCGCCCCCACGGCACTCGGGTAGAACTGGAAATTGAGGCATCGTATGTAAAGGGACGCCGCCAGTCTATTTTTGAATACCTGAAGGCTACTGCCATCGTCAACCCCCATGCACGAATCACACTCATCGAACCCGACGGCAATGAGGTGCTATTTGACCGGGCAACAGACAAGCTTCCTGTACCATCTAAAGAAATACTGCCGCATCCCCATGGCATTGAACTGGGTACGCTAATGAAGATGCTACGCTATACCCAAAGGCAAAGGCTGGGGGCTTTTTTGCGTTATTCATTCACCAAGATCGGACTTCTCACAGCAGAGGAAATATGCAGGGCTGCCGGGCTTGACCCTGAGACTGACCCACGCAGCCTTACCCGAGATCAGGCAAAAAAACTGCTTGAAGCTTTCAAGAAAGTAAAAATAATGTCGCCTCCAACAGATTGCCTTTCCCCAATCGGAGAAGACTTGATTTACAAGGGACTCGAAAAGGAGTTCAGTGTAGATTTCATTGCAACTACCACACGCACGCCCTCGGTATTTTCAGGGAACCCGTTCGTTGTGGAGGTGGGGATCGCCTATGGCGGAAATCTCGGAAAAGATGACCGCATCGAGATAATGAGGTTTGCCAATCGTGTACCTCTCCTATACCAGCAGGGCGGATGTGTTACCACACATGCTGTTGAGTCCATCAAATGGAAACAGTATGGTCTGAACCAGCCAGGTGGCGGGATACCAACAGGCTCTGCGGTCCTGCTCATTCATGTGGCATCAACGAACGTGCCTTTCACCTCTGAATCCAAGGATGCCATTGCAGACATACCAGAGATTAAGGATGAGGTGGAACTTGCCATAAAAGAGGTCTCAAGAAAGTTCAACCACTACCTTACAAAGCAGGGTAGTCTTAAAAAAAGGCGTGAAAAGGAGATCATTATTACAAAGGTGCTTCCCAGGATGGCTGCAAAACTCGCAGAGACCCTTGAAAAAGACGTGCCTGACATTAATCCTGTAGTGGCAAAGATTATGGGCAACCTTTTGGTTAGCAGGCATATCAAAAAGAATGGTGATGGGAGCGCTGACATCTCGATCCGGGTAAAGAACTTCGGAACAAGGCTGCATAAATTCAAAATGCATGAGATGGTTCCCTACCATATTACCAATGTTGTCCCGGAACCAAAAGTGGTCACAATGGGAAATGATTTTGATTATATATGGGAAATAGGGGTGTCACCCGATGCCTCCAAAGTGCTTAAGTACACGGTAGAGTCCTTGAGCGATGATGAGATATCAAGGCTGCCTGAGATAATTGTGGAAGGCGTTGAGGAAGAAATTGTAACAGGGGCAAAAGCCATAAAGGGTGTTATTTAGATGTCTGACAATGGATCAAAACAAAAAAAAGAGCACGATTCTATCGCAAAGGAACACCTGCTTGGCCTGACCGAAAGACTCTACAACCAGTTCATAGACGAGGTCGTTCCGAATGTGAGCCTGCCAAGCCGTACAAAGGCTAATATTGAATACAGTGAAAAAAGCGACGTGTGGGTATATGGGGACCGTGAGAGTGAAAGGAGCGCAAAAACCGTAAAAGGCGCGTTTCAGTTACTGAAAAGTGCAGAAGCCGTGGATTTTCTTGTAAATAACCATCTCGATCAGGGCAGGGGTTCGACATTAAGGGAGTTGTACTACATCTCCGAGAACTGGGGTATTGCAAAGTTCCGGGAGCAACCGGAAAGTGACAGGCTGATAGAAGACCTCGAAATCATAACAGGTCTGCAGAGGGAATATTTCCACATGCGCCCCGAGGAAGACGGGGCAACCATGTTTGGCCCGATCAAGATACGTGAAGAGACCAAGCGTGGCGCCCGTGAGATTCACTGCCAACAAGACATTGGAGAGAGCGGCTACCAGATTCCCTTCAATGTGGAGAACATTGAGTTCCTGGACCATGATGCAAAGTTCATAATCGCCATAGAGACCGGTGGTATGTATGCACGGCTTATCGAGAACGGTTTCGATGAAAAATACAATGCTATCCTTGTCCACTTAAAAGGTCAGCCCGCACGCTCCACCAGACGAATTATCAAGAGGATGAACGAGGAACTCGGGATACCTGTTGTAGTTTTTACTGATGGTGATCCATGGTCATACCGCATCTATGCATCCATTGCATATGGAGCTATCAAGAGTGCACACCTTTCGGAGTTCATGGCAACACCCGCTGCAAAATTTGTAGGTGTCCAACCCTCGGATATCGTTGAGTACGAGCTCTCAACCGACAAGCTGACTGACAAGGATATCGCAGCCCTTAGAAGCGAGCTTTCTGATCCTAGGTTTGAGTCGGATTACTGGAGGGAACAGATACAACTCCAGCTTGACATCAGGAAAAAGGCTGAGCAGCAGGCATTTGCAGGAAAGGGTCTTGACTTTGTGACGGATACCTACCTTCCAAACCGACTGGGTGATATGAAAATAATTTGAAGCCAGATTTTATTATTTGGTATGAGCGTTCATATTTTATAGCTAAAGCTCATAGAATTAATTGAAGGTAGTGAAATGGGGGTTGTGACAACACATCACATCAATCCCATTATTGTACATGTAATCATGTTGCTAGCATTTATTTTTTTATCAATGCTGCTTTACAATGGGGTTATTGTGAAGATTATAGGCCTATTCGCCTATATATAAACCTAGTACAGGGTATTTCCAGCATTTTTTTAAAAATATTGCTGGTGATTTCAATGCTTTTCTGAGACGGTTCTCTACATATCTACGATTCTTGGGTGGAAATCCTGTGATAGGTCTCTTTGCCGGAATGCTTGCCAAGTTCATACCATGTCTTTACATGGCTACCAAAATTTTCGATTATATTGTCGATTAATTTCAGACTTTCTGTCACTTTCTTCTTTGATACATTATCGTTCTGCTCAAAACGGGTTTCGATCAAATACTCGGCCATCAGCCCGTCTATCGTGCCCTTGTAATGCCATGCATAAACTCCTTCTGCTTTTATGGCTATGGACCGTTGATAAAGCTTGAATGCATCGTCATGGTGTTTACTTCCGAAAAGTGAAACGAGCTTGTTCGACAGTGCCTGCAGGTCATTTGGATTTAATTCCAGCGATTTGTCGCATACAGCGATTGCTTCCTCAAAACGCCCCAGTTTGTTGAGCATCATGCTTTTGCTGTGAAGTATCTGTTTATCCTCTGGTTCACATTCCAGTGCCTTGTCCAAATAAGAAAGAGCTTCTAAATCGCGTTCCACGGATTCCATTATGAGTCCCTGCTGGAACCATTTATCTTTCCCATCAGGAAGCTGCATCAGGATCGCATCTGCAAACCCTAGCCCCCTTTCGGTCTGTCCAAGCATATGATAGGTGATGACTATCTGGATCAACGTATCAATGTTGGGATTTATCTTGAATTCAGCTTTCAGTTCATCCATTTTTTTTGAAAGCATTTTTTTGAATTTTTCCTGTTCTTTCTCTCCTTCCATAGATTCATATTGTAATACAGGGTTTTAATATCTTACGAAAAAATGTCCTTAAAGGGAAGTTATTATCAAATTCAGTACTTCACTAAAGTATCCTTCTTCTGTTTCTTACAAATGAAGAATAATAGCAGATTATTTCGTTTTTCGATTTTTGTGTGCAAATTATTTAGAATTATATATGGGCATATTCTGTCAAATGTGTTTAAATTATGTATTCAAAGTACGTTAATATACATACAAAATGTAAAAATAATATTTTCCAGATTCATTAAAACGCAATCATTGAAAATTATACATAATTTACAGATACCTGCGGAAAGTTTGACATTCACCGTTAATTATATATTTTATTCCAAAGATGAAGGAATCATGACATCAAGTCGTTTTGTAATTACGGTTATTGGTGGTGATAAAGTTGGTATTGTTGCTGGCATTACCAGTATCATGGCCAGATTCAATGTCAATATTGTTGACATAAGCCAGACCACAATGCAGGACCTTTTTACAATGATTATGCTGGCTGAGATCAAAGACAGGGATTTTGATCTATCTGCTTTCCAGAAGGCTATGGGCGATGAAGGGCATCGTCTGGGAGTTGAAGTAAAAGTCCAGCATGAAGACGCCTTTCGTTTCATGCACAGGATATAAAGGGGTTTGGATATGCTTATTCACCCAGAGGAAATTTTGGAAACCATCCAGATGCTCAAAATGGAACATCTTGATATCAGAACTGTTACCATGGGGATTAACCTGCTGGATTGCAGTCACCCCGATGTGAATATACTTAATAAAAATATATATAATAAAATAACTACGTATGCTAGGGACCTTGTAAAAACAACCGAAGATGTGCAGAACCTCTATGGGATTCCCATTATCAACAAACGGATTTCCGTCACCCCTATCGCAGTTGTGGCTGGAAGCTGTAAAACCCCTGATCTTGTGTCCATCGCCAAGACAATGGATAAAGCCGCTGAAGCGGTGGGAGTGGATTTCATTGGCGGTTTCGGTGCCCTTGTGCACAAGGGGTTCACTAAAGCCGACCTCAAACTGATCAATTCAATACCAGAGGCACTTGCCTGCACCAACAAGGTCTGCTCATCTGTAAATGTTGCCACCACCAAGGCTGGGATCAATATGGATGCAGTAGCACTGCTGGGAAGGATAATCAAGGAAACCGCAGAACTGACCAGAAAGGCAGATGGAATTGGCTGTGCAAAGCTGGTGGTATTCGCCAACGCACCGGAGGACAATCCGTTTATGGCTGGTGCTTTCCACGGGATCGGTGAACCGGACTGTGTGATTAACGTCGGTGTCAGCGGTCCGGGTGTGGTCAACGCGGCAGTGCGTGAACTGGAGAATCCGGATCTAGGGGAGATTGCGGAGACCATCAAGAAAACAGCCTTCAAAATCACACGTATGGGAGAGATGGTTGGCAGGGAAGTATCAAGGCGGATGGATGTTGATTTTGGGGTCATTGACTTATCGCTGGCTCCCACACCTGCAATCGGTGACAGCGTGGCTGCCATCCTTGAAGCAATGGGTCTGGAACGCTGCGGCACTCACGGAACCACTGCAGCCCTTGCACTGCTCAACGATGCTGTCAAAAAGGGAGGCTCTATGGCGTCTTCTTCGGTTGGGGGCTTAAGCGGGGCCTTTATTCCTATAAGTGAGGATGCAGGGATTATCAGGGCGGTTGAGGACGGTTCTCTCAGTCTCGAAAAACTGGAAGCAATGACAAGTGTGTGTTCCGTGGGTCTGGACATGGTCGCAGTCCCGGGAGATACGCTTGCATCAACCATATCAGCAATTATTGCAGATGAGATGGCAATCGGTATGGTGAACAAGAAAACAACGGCTGTACGCATCATCCCAGTCCCTGGAAAGGATGTCGGGGACCATGTGGAATTCGGCGGTTTGCTCGGCAGTGCTCCTGTCATGCAGGTTAATCCCTTCAGTTCCAAGAACTTTATCGGACGTGGAGGCAGAATCCCGGCATCCATTCAGGCACTGACGAACTAGCCGAAATCAAAAAGTGTTTTGTTGGTGATATTTTAAAGAGGTTCTGGCTTTAGATTTAGAAAGATCTTTACAAAATTCGGAATGCTTCAATAAAATACTGAATAAAAGGCTGCTACCAGAATAAAAGCGGTAGCTCCCATTACAATTCCTCCTAATGTATAACATCTATAACCAGTAGCAGGATCGAGATCTGCCATTTCTACTATTGTCCAAAAATACGGGTCGTTTGCATGGGATATCATAAAAGTCCCACATGCCATCGATATCAATGCAATTTCCACTGGTAGCCCCAGTTCGGGAAGTGATGTCACTATCAAACTCGGAGCGATAAGCATTGTCACGACCCTCGAACCCTGAACCGTCTGGATTGCGACCGCGACCAGAAACGGAATGAATATCACTGGCAGGTTAGAGTGGATGAATACCTGTCCAATTTCGAAACCCACTCCTGTCATTTCTAGTGTGGTACCAAGAGCACCACCACCACAGAGGTCTAACAGTACAATACCTCCTCTTTTTATTCCTTTTTCTGCGCATGCCGAAATAGTACCTGATCCCACAGAATGTGCAAAAATGACTGCAAGCAAAACCCCGATTAATAGCGCTACATTGGGGTCACCCAGAAAACTGAGCACAGGGGCAGGAAAGAATATCTTCGAGGAGATGAGCATGACAGGTACTGCAATTGGGACATAGGCTCCCAACCTGTTCACATGCTTCTGCTGTGTTTCAGTTCTGACCGACAATTTCCCTGACCTGCAGAACCTGTCCACATACAGATAACCGATCAACATGGTGGGGATAGCAATTATAAGGCCAATGATAAAAACATTGGCTGTACTGGCTCCAAGTTCATTGACAGCAGAATAAACTCCAGGTGAGGGATATATGAGATTAAATGATGCAAGTGTGCCCAGACCAAGCGACATGGCAATTGTGCTGGAAGGTAATCTCAGCCTGTAACCGATTTCCCTGGCAATCGGGATGAATATAACGAATGCAAGTATTGAACACATAACAGGAACGGCGGTTAGAAAACCAAGTAAACTCAAAGAAAGAAGAGGTTTTTTCGATATTCTTAGGATATCCTCTGCAATTATTGAAGTCGCACCAGTTTCCTCAAGTAACTTACCAATAATGCTACCGCTAACTATAATTATTGCAAGGTTTGCAAAAACCTTTCCCATCCCCGTTGAAATCGATTCAAGTGCTTTGAATGGCTCTCCTGCGATGACCCCGATAAAAAGGGAGACTGTGATCAGACTTAAAAAAGGATGGACTTTGAATCTTGCAGTCATCAGAAGTATCAGAAATAGTGCAAGAAAAAAGATAATTATTGAGATCATACTATCCGCTGTCAATTCGTGTATTATTGTTTTTCAGGATAATGGTCAAACCGTATATAGGGTTTTCTCGTATTCGGTCGGAAAAGGATATTATTAATCCTCCTTCCAGTTCCACCATTTCAGTAGCTCAGGATTATATTCTTGATTGGATGCATAATATACAGCAATCGATATACATGCCTTTTTTAGTACAGAGCCAAAGGTACAGATCTTCAGGATCCTGATTTTTCAGGTCCCGAACCGAATGTACGCCCAAGTTCCATAGATCCTCAGCGGTTTCATTCCAACACCGGGGATATGCTGTAGCTCCTGTAATTTCGATTTATTGGGTTTTGACATCTTAAGTCATCCGATCAAAACCGTCATAGTTCTTTTATTTGATAGTACCGGATCACTTTTGTTATCACAAGTGCGATGAACGCCACTGCAACTGCCATCAAGATGACCATGATCAGGTTGCCTTCATCGGCATAATTGAGCAGGCCCCTATAAAGAAATGCACTGATCACAATACCGACAATTATGAGGTAAGGTACTGGATTTTCACACACTTTTCCTGTAAGTTTTACCATATTTCCAACATTTCCTGTATTGGTATTATATCTTACGAATGACGGAGCGCATGGGTAGAGAAAGCACATGTTATACATGGGATGAATCATACTTCACCTTTTAGTCAATCAAATACATTATATGACACGTTGAACATGCTTAATGCAGCTTTCAATATTGCATTATCTCCAAACATAAAGTGATGTGCTGAAAGGGAACACTGATGTCCCTAAAGTGGCAATGGCTTGAAAGCAGCTAACCACAGAACACCACGAAATTTAGTCGTGGGAGCAGTCACCATTATTCCATATCTAACAATTGCCCCTCCTAGGACAGGATTTCAGGGGGGGGTATGAAAGCTTTCCATCTAAACATTTAATAAACATGAATGCATACTAGTTGGTGTCAATATTGCAGTAAAAATAGAGTCAGGCGAAGTAAAATGAACCTTTCTTCAACTTAATTTTTAACTGGATTGTCCAATGTATATTTTGAATATTATATTTAAACATTTTATGAAAAACATTTTTAATATTTTCATGGAGAAAAAACACATATGAGTGAAAATCAAGCTTACGATGCGACACGTATTCAGGTGCTGGAAGGACTGGAAGCCGTTCGCAAGCGTCCAAGCATGTACATCGGAAGTATCGATGGCAGAGGACTTCACCATCTGGTGTATGAAGTTGTTGATAACAGCATCGATGAAGCCCTTGCTGGCTACTGCGATTCTATAGACGTATTTATCAATCCTGATGGAAGTATTGCTGTACAGGACAATGGAAGGGGCATACCTGTCGATATGCACTCCAAGTACAGGAAATCTGCACTTGAAGTGGTAATGACGATACTCCATGCAGGAGGTAAGTTTGATAAGACCTCCTACAAAGTATCCGGAGGTCTTCACGGTGTTGGTGTGTCTGTTGTCAATGCGCTGTCTGAATGGATGGAAGTGGAGGTAAAGCGGGACGGTAAAACGTATTTCCAGCGTTATGAGCGCGGGATCCCTGCAGGCGATGTTTCGGTTATAGGGGAAGGAAAAGGAACTGGAACCAGATCCAAATTCAGACCCGATGCCCGCATCTTTGAGACCACTGAGTTTAAATATGATACACTTTCCACCCGCCTCAGGGAACTCGCATTCCTGAACAGGGGAATAAGGATTAGCATAAACGATGCAAAAACACCTGATGGCCAGTATGATGTCTTTGAGTATGAAGGCGGCATAGTGTCCTTTGTTCAATACCTGAACAAGAACCGTACAGTACTCCATGAAAAACCCATTTACTTTGAGCGTGAAAAGGACGGTACCATCGTAGAGATCGCAATGCAGTATACGGACAGCTATGCAGAGTACGTATATTCTTTTGTGAACAATATCAACACTCATGAAGGCGGAACACACCTTGTAGGTTTCAAGGCTGCTCTAACCCGGGTCGCCAATGATTACATTAAAAAGAACAACCTAGCAAAGGGTGACTTGAAACTATCAGGTGAGGATATACGCGAAGGTCTGACCGCAATTATAAGCTTAAAACTCACAGAGCCCCAGTTTGAGGGACAGACAAAGACAAAGCTCGGCAACAGTGAGGTGAAGGGTATCGTTGAATCCCTTGTTTCAGAGAGCCTGTCAGATTTTTTGGAAGAAAACCCAAAGGTTGCAACATCAATTCTTCAGAAGGCCCTTGCAGCAAAGAGTGCAAGGGATGCTGCAAAAAAGGCACGGGAACTTACCCGCAGGAAGAGCGCACTCGAGATTAGCACCCTGCCGGGAAAACTTGCGGACTGCTCTGAAAAGGACCCTTCGCTTTGCGAGGTCTACCTTGTGGAAGGAGATTCCGCAGGAGGTTCTGCAAAACAGGGACGTGACCGATCTTTCCAGGCTATTCTGCCCTTCCGTGGTAAAATCATAAATGTTGAGAAGGCGCGTCTTGCAAAAGCCCTGAAGAACAATGAGATACTATCGTTGATCACGGCACTAGGAACTGGAATCGGTGATGACATCGATATCGAGAAGACACGCTACCACAAGATTATAATCATGACCGATGCTGATGTGGATGGCGCGCATATCAGGACCTTGATTCTGACGTTTTTCTTCAGGTATATGACCCCTCTTATCGATGCCGGATACGTTTATATTGCACAGCCGCCGCTCTACCGGATAAAGAAAGGAAAAGCTGAATACTATGTATACACGGACAGGGATTTGTCGGCGAAACTCGATGAGATTGGCGAGAAGGGGACGTCCATCCAGCGCTATAAGGGTCTTGGTGAGATGAATCCTTCACAGTTATGGGAGACAACAATGAACCCTGAGACTAGGACCCTCATGCAGGTTTCCATGGATGATGCCATAGCTGCCGATGAGATGTTTTCGATATTGATGGGTGATGAGGTACAGCCACGCCGCAGGTTCATTGAGACACATGCAAAAGACGTGGTCAATCTGGATGTGTGAGGTGAAAAGAAATGGAAGACGATACAAATTCAGACCCAAAAGGCACAGCACCAGATGAGCCGATAGATATCCAGCCCACTGAAACCGGGGAAAAGATAGTACCTGTGTTGATCGAGGACGAGATGAAGAACTCGTATATCGATTATGCCATGAGCGTGATCATCGGACGTGCGCTTCCTGATGCAAGAGACGGCTTGAAACCCGTACATCGTCGTATCCTGTATTCTATGAAGGAAGCAGGTATCACCTTTGATAAACCGTACAAGAAATCCGCGCGTGTGGTGGGAGATGTGCTGGGTAAGTACCATCCTCACGGTGACACGGCAGTGTACGATTCACTTGTCCGGATGGTTCAGGTTTTCTCACTGCGGTATCCACTTATAGACGGACAGGGCAACTTTGGCTCTATAGACGGTGATTCTGCAGCTGCAATGCGGTATACCGAGGTACGTATGGACCGGATATCGGACGAGATGCTGCTGGATATTGACAAGGAGACTGTTTCATTCAGCCCGAACTATGACGGCTCCATGGAAGAACCGACTGTTCTACCTGCAAAACTTCCAAACCTTCTGATCAATGGTTCTACAGGAATCGCGGTGGGTATGGCAACCAACATGGCACCTCATAATCTTGGAGAAGTGATTGAAGGCACAATTATGATGATTGACAAACCGGAAGTGTCGATCAATGAACTAAGGACTGTCATCTTGGGTCCTGACTTTCCGACAGGTGCAACGATTCTTGGTACCGACGGCATCAAAGATGCTCATGAGACCGGACGCGGACGTATCATTCTGAGGGCTATTGCTAATATCGAGGATATGAAGAAGGACAGGTACAGGATTGTAGTCACAGAACTTCCTTACCAGGTCAATAAATCCAAACTCATTGAGAATATCGCACTGCTGGTCCGTGAAAAAAAGATCACTGGAGTCTCTGACCTTCGCGATGAATCCGACCGTGATGGAATCCGTATAGTTATCGAACTCTCGCGTAGTGCAAATCCCAATGTTATACTGAACCAGCTATACAAGCACACCCAGATGCAGACCACGTTTGGGGTTATCAATCTTGCACTGGTTGACAATGTACCGAGGGAATTGAACCTCCGCGAGATTCTGCAGATATATTTGCAGCACAGGATTGATGTCATCCAGAAACGTAGCCAGTTTGAACTGAACAAGGCTAAGGAAAGGGCACACATCCTGGAAGGTCTAAAGGTCGCACTTGATCATATTGACGAGGTGATTGCACTTATTCGGGGTTCGAGGACAGTGGACGAGGCAAAAGCTGGACTTGTCGAGAATTTCGACCTGGATGAGATACAGGCAAAGGCAATTCTTGATATGCGCCTGCAGCGCCTGACCGGACTTGAGCGGGAGAAAGTCGATAACGAATACAATGAACTTATCAGGCGCATCGCTGAGCTAAACGAGATACTTGCAAGTGATGCTAAAAAATACGGGATTATCAGGGAAGAATTGCTCGATCTCAAAGAGCGGTATGCAGACGCACGGCGTACATCGATACAGAGGACGCATGCCGAACTTGAGGATGAGGACCTTATCCCCGAGGAAGATGTTTTGGTGACCATCACGAACAGTGGATATGTCAAGCGGCTACCGGTGGATACCTATACCCAGCAACACCGCGGGGGTAAGGGTATTATTGGCATGGACACGAAAGATGAAGATTTCGTGGAAGATATATTTATTGCGTCTACACACGATTATCTCCTCTTTTTCACAAACAACGGCAGGGTTCACTGGCGAAAGGTCTATGAGATACCCGCTGGAAGCAGGCAATCCCGGGGAAAGGCGATAGTGAACCTGCTTGAACTTTCAGAGGGTGAATCGATAACTGCAATGATTCCTGTGAGTGAGTTTGCTGACGACAGGTACCTGTTGATGGGAACAAGATCAGGTACTGTGAAAAAGACCCCGCTCTCAAGCTTCAGCAACCCGAGGAAGACCGGTATTATCGCAATTACCCTTCTAGATGATGACAAACTGGTAAATGTAGTCCTGACAGATGGTACCATGGACGTGGTGATGGTCTCTAAGCATGGAAAAGCCATCCGTTTTGCAGAGACCGATGTGCGTTCCATGGGCAGGAATGCAAGTGGTGTACGGGGCATGAGACTGGAATCCGGCGACGAGGTGGTGAGCGTTGATATCGTGGATGAGAATGCAACACTCCTTTCCATCACTGAGAACGGGTTTGGGAAACGTACTGAATTTAATGAATACCGTGCTATGCACAGGGGTGGACAAGGTGTGATAACGATAATCACAAGTCTGCGGAACGGTCCCGTGGTAAATGTCAAGGCTGTAATGGATGGAGATGAGATTATGCTGACCAGTTCAGAGGGTATTATCATACGGATACCTGTAAAGGATATCCGGGTGCAGGGCAGGAACACACAGGGTGTCAAGATCATGAATGTGCGAAAAGGCGACAAGGTCGTGGGTGTCGCAAGGATCAAGGCTGAAGAGTGACGGTAGAAGTAAATGCTTTTAAGCTTTGACCTGTATTTAGTAGATTAAGCACCTTAATTATAATAAAAGGATGATCACAATGGAACTTGAAAAATTGCGACATGGTACTGATTTGATTAAACGTGGTTTTGCCAAGATGCAGAAGGGCGGTGTTATAATGGATGTGACAAACCCCGAGCAGGCAAAGATCGCCGAGGAGGCTGGAGCGGTTGCAGTGATGGCACTGCAGGCAGTACCTGCCGATATCAGAAAAGCCGGCGGAGTTGCACGCATGGCTGACCCTAAGATCATAGCTGCTATCATTGAGACCGTTACAATTCCTGTAATGGCAAAGGCACGTATCGGTCATTTTGTGGAGGCTGAGATTCTGCAGGCACTTGGTGTTGACATGGTTGACGAGTCCGAAGTGCTTACGCCTGCTGACAATCTCTATCATATTGACAAGATTGATTTCACAGTGCCGTTTGTCTGCGGAGCACGGAACCTTGGAGAGGCTCTTCGGAGGATAAATGAAGGTGCGTCCATGATACGCACAAAAGGCGAGGCTGGCACCGGCGATGTTAGCGAGGCTGTGCGTCACATGAAGCAAATCATGGGTGAGATCCGGGAGCTTTCAGGCAAGACAAAGGAAGAACTGATAATGGTCGCCCGCAATATAGAGGCTCCCATCGAGCTTGTGCTGGAGACCGCTAAAATGCAGCGCCTTCCTGTTGTGAACTTTGCGGCGGGCGGGGTTGCAACACCTGCGGATGCTGCGCTTATGATGCGTCTTGGCGCTGATGGTGTGTTCGTTGGTTCAGGCATCTTCAAGGCAGAGAATCCTGATAGAATGGCTGTTGCTATTGTCGAGGCTGTGAACAATTTCGATAAACCCGACGTACTTGCCGAGATATCAAAGGGTATTGGGGCTGGTATGAAAGGTATCAGTATCGATACAATCCCTAAGGAAGCCACCCTACAGACACGCGGATGGTAATCCCCACACGTTTTTTATTTTTTGTTAACGGTTTAATAATGCGTATCGGTGTTATTGCGATCCAAGGGAATGTTTCTGAACATGTTGATGCTCTTACACGTGCACTGGCTGAGCGTGGGGAATATGCCGATATAGTGACGATCAAACACAGCGGCATTGTTCCCACATGCGATGCCGTGGTTCTTCCCGGTGGCGAGAGCACGACCCTTGGCAGGCTGATGGTACGTGAGGGGATAGCAGATGAGATCAAGGAAGCTGCAGGGCGCAGTGTCCCGATACTGGGTACTTGTGCAGGTCTGATACTCCTGGCAAGGGAAGGGGACATGCAGGTTAAGAAAACGCAACAACACCTGCTATCGCTCATGGATACAAAGGTTAACAGGAACGCATTCGGAAGGCAACGGGAATCCTTCGAGGCTCAGCTTGAGGTGAAGGTTCTTGATTCCTCTTACAATGCCGTTTTTATACGTGCGCCTGCCATCGTAGAATGGGGAGACGATGTGCGTGTACTTGCACGGATTGGTGACTTTGTGGTGGCTGCTGAGCAGGGTAATGTGCTCGCACTGGCGTTTCATCCTGAACTTACTGATGATATGCGGTTGCACCAATATTTCTTGGACAGGGTTTTCGGGCGGCAGGGCGCGTCCTGTCAAGATTATTTACGACTACCGGGTTGCAGGGGTAATTCTTTAGACATGGGATGAATCATAACTCGCCTTTTAGTTAATCAAAAACATCATATATATGTCATAAATATGGTTTATGAAGAACTAAAAGGCATCCAGAACAAAAAAAGTATTTTAGATCATTCCGATACTCTTTGAACAGTTGGTCTTTCTATCAGCTACAAAAAATGATAGAATATAAGTCTAAGTTGCCTGGAGTACCTATCGCTTATATCGATCCTACATACACTTTTCAAAAATGCAGTATGTGCGTTCATATAGGAAACATGAATGGTAAAAACTTTGAGTGTCCTGATTGCGGACACGTTGAACATGCAGACGTTAATGCAGCTTTTAATATTGCATTATCTACAAACATAGTTCAATTCAGTACAGAAAGTGATGTGCTGAAAGGGAATATTGATGTCCCTAAAGTGGCAATGGTTTGAAAGCAGCTAACCATAGAACCCCACGAAATTTAGTCGTGGGAATATGTCAGTGATGCTCCAACGGATGTGTTGATCAGTCCTGCGAGTACCATTAGCTTCTCAGCATACGATTCTATCAATTTCCGGTGCGCGATTTTCGAAAGCCATGAGTTCGGTATCTTCTGTTCACCATAGAAGGCACCTGCAAGCTGTCCGTACACTGCACCTGTGGTATCGGCATCATCCCCAAGGTTAACTGCCAAAAGGCATCCATCCTTGAAGCAGGTGCTTTTGTTAAAAGCCCAGAGTGCTGCTTCCAGTGATCTGATTACATATCCTGTTCCTTGTATCCCAGGCGGCTCTTTTTTCTTGAAAGAGCCGGCAGCAATCTCGTCGATTTCAGGGCAGAGGGGGTGTTTCTCCCAGTGCTCCGCCACAGGAGAGTAGTGTTCTGAAATCAGTTCTTCTTTTGTGGCTCCCTGTACAGCCCCTACTATGAGAGCGCCCATATACCTGCATGCATCCACAGCAAGCTTGGATCCGTGTGTGGTCCTTGAACTTTCCCCTGCTTTCTCGATTGCCATGACAGGATCAAAGACAAAGGCGAGGGGCACTGGTGCTACCCTCATGAGCGAGCCGTTTGTTGCGGTCCACGGCGCTGTTGCTGTGCTGATAGGGTCATGTTTATCCTCAAAACGATGGAGACTGCCATGGGTGGTAACCCCGATTCCAAAGGGTTTACCTGTGCTGCTTAAGTGCCCTTCCTTGTGCCACCTAAGGTACCGCTCAAGCTGGTCAAGCGGATAGAATCCTTTTTTTTTGATAAGGCTTTCCGCAAGGCACAGAGCCATTGTTGTGTCATCTGTCCACTGCCCTGGCTCCAGACCAAAGACGCCCCCCCCAATCATCTCCTCAACAGGCTCAAAGGTGCCTGGAGGCCTGCCTTCAAGAGGGGCACCAAGTGCGTCCCCAACAGCTAGACCCAGCAAGGAGCCACGATAACGTTCTATTGTCTCGATTTGGTGGTTATTCATGTCACAGGAGTTTCTTTTTATGGGATTTAAAACAAGTGAAACTTTGGTGCTTTCAAGAAATTTAGTGTTGGTGGTGTTTTAAAAATGTTTATCTTAATTTCCGTACATCGCTAAAAATCCTCCCGAACCCACTCATCGAATACGCTCAAGCGCGTGTTTTATGTGATAAGTACTATTTAGGGTATTTATCCGTTTTAAAATATTATGTTGAAATTAAAATAGGAAATAGGTTTTCTACAGAGCCCTTATTTCCTCATGCAACATAGTATATGGCATGCCAGGTTATAAGAGAATTGCAAAGGATGTAATAAATAAATCCGATATCCTTCTTGAGGTCATAGATGCCCGGTTTCCAGACGAAACACGGAATATCGAGGTCGAAAATTATATGGTGCTTTCAAGGAAGCCTTTCATAATAGTTCTCAACAAATGCGATCTTGTATCAAAGAAAACTCTTGAGAAAAGCAAATCTAGTCTGTTTAAGATTGCTCCTACGGTCTTTGTGTCCAGTAAGAACAGATCAGGGACAACAATGTTAAGGCACATGATACTTGAAACAGCCAACATAAAAGGGCGCGAAATACTGGTTGGTTCCCTTGGTTATCCCAACACAGGCAAATCATCGGTGATCAATGCCGTGACCGGTAGACATAAAGCTAGTACGTCTTCAATATCCGGTCACACAAAAGGAGTGCAGATTATTAATGCAGGTTCTCGTATCAAGTTCATTGATACGCCGGGGGTGATACCCGTTGATGAGCACGACGAGTATATGCAGGGACTTCTTGCGGTTAAGGATGCAACACATATTAAGGACCCCATCGGCTTGTCCCTGAAGATCATAGAGAAAATGTGTGCAGGAAATAAAATTGCGCTGGAATCTTTTTATAATATCACAATAAAAGGGCAGAATTCCTATGATGTGCTTGATCTCATAGGCAGGCAGAGCAA
>JAFGOO010000099.1 GCA_016926455.1 Methanosarcinaceae archaeon
AAAGATGAATTGTGGCAGATATTGGACCTGATGGGGAAGGAATCTAAAAATTACTATCTTTGAAAGGAGACCTGCGGAATATAAGTTAGTACATAACCTTGATAGGTATACCAAGGTTATTTTTATTGTTCTAGTGAGGATTTCTACAGAGCCGAATTTTGATTACTATTTAAAGAGTGCCTAAACAATCATATTTTACGGCTAATTGGGTGTAGGGATAGAGAAAGCCCATGTTCTTTAGATATGGGATGAATCATACCCCGCCTTTTATTTAATCAAAAACATATATATGTCATAAATATGGTGTATGAAGAACTAAAAGGCATACGTAGCAACAAAATCTATTCTAAATCATTCCGCTACTCTTTGAACAGTTGGTCTTTCTATCAACTACAAAAAATGATAGAATATAAGTCTAAGTTGCTTGGAGTACCTATCCGCTTATATCAACCCAAAATACACTTCCAAAACATGTAGTAGGTGCGGTCATATCGGGAACAGTAATGGTAAAAACGTTGATTGTCCTGATTGCTGACGCGTTGAACATGCAGACGTTAATGCAGCTTTCAATATTGCATTATCTCTAAACATAGTTCGATTAAGTACAGAAAGTGATGTGCTAAAAGGGAACACTGATGTCCTTAAAGTGGCAATGGCTTGAAAGCAGCTAACCATAGAACACCACGAAATTTAGTCGTGGGAGTACGTCAGATATGAGTAATGTCTATTATATTTCTCCACATCCGTAAAGTGCCGGAAAATAACAGCAAAAATCAACACAATAAATCGAAAATTTGATTGAGCATATCAACAACCAAGACATGTTTCAACCAAAATTTATTTAAATCTTACATCCCACCTTATTATAGGAGGTTAATCTATGAAATGTGATATTTGCGGAGCGAAAAGTGACGCTAGATACTGTTCCAACTGTGGAGATATAATGGACGAAGTGATAAGGAAAATAGGCGAGAAACGGTGGAGTGCCATCGACGACTGCTCATTTATCTACCCCATGGTACAGAGGGTCGGCAAAGGTGAACTCACCGTCAATGACATAATACAGGCACTGGAAAGAGAAGATTAGAAATAATTTCTTCGAACTGACATTTAAAACATCCGGGTAATTGGAAAATTGCCCGGATCATATTTTTTGCTTCGAGACCCTGATTGCTTTGTATAGTTCGCCAGCAATCAGCAAAGGCAGTCCGATAATTAACAGCATCATCCAGTCGCCAAACTCAAGCGGAACAGTCCTTAGCATTGCCTGAAGGAAAGGCATGTAGACTGCAAGTGCCTGCAGGCCGATAGTACCGGCGATCGCCACAAGAAGATAGGGGTTCGACCAGAACTTCACATCTCTTAATGGGTAACGGAACGAACGGAAATTTAGCACATTAATCTTTTCAAAAATGATAATTCCTGTAAATGCCATTGTTCTTGCCTTATCAAGGTCCATTCCATTATGGCTGAACACATAGATCGTTGCAGCACCTATCCAGAGTCCTATAAGGGATATTGCAGCAAAGGCACCCTTTGAGAGTATTGGCTGTTTCGGATCCCTTGGTTGTTGCCTCATGACATCCTTCTCGGCAGGTTCTAGACCTAGTGCAAGTGCGGTAAGCCCGTCCGTCACAAGATTCATCCAGAGGATCTGAACAGGCAGGAGTATCAGCGGCATGTTAAGCAATATGGCGCCCGTGATTGCGATGATTTCCCCAAAATTGGATGAGAGCAGATATCTGGTGAATTTCAAGATATTATCATATTCGCGCCGTCCCTCTTCCACACCGGACACAATGCTTGCAAAATTATCATCAACAAGCACCATATCGCTGGCTTCCTTTGCCACATCCGTGCCCTTTATACCCATGGCGATCCCGATATTGGCACGCTTAAGAGCAGGGGCATCGTTCACCCCGTCTCCTGTCATGGCAATGGTGTATTCACCTTCCCTTAATATCTCGATTACGCGAAGTTTATGCGCAGGTGAGACCCTTGCAAGTATCCTTGTTTCAAGGAGTGCATCCCTCAGTTCATAGTCAGATATCTTATCGATATCAGTTCCTTGGAGAGTCCCGCTGCTCTTAAGACCAATATCCTCAGCAACCGCCCATGCTGTCAGTGGCGAATCTCCTGTCATCATGATTACGTCAATACCAGCACTGTTGCAGAGCTTTACAGCATCCCTTACCTCAGGACGTGGTGGGTCAACGATACCTGCAAATCCTAGGAACACCAAGTCATTTTCCACAGAATCAGGGGTAATTTCAATATGTTCCGGCAACTCACGGTATGCCACCGCCAGCACCCTCAAACCCTTTGCTGCAAACTCCTCGTATATTTTGTGAAGTTTTCTTTTCTCAGTCTCTGACATTTCGGCAGGTTTGCCGTCCACAAGCTGCTTTGTGGAATGCTCAAGTATCATCTCAGGTGCGCCCTTGACATACGCAGTTTTCTTACCACCGTTAGGATATATTACAGTCATACGCTTGCGTACGGAATTAAATGAGAACTCCGTAACAGCCGGGGATTGGGGAGATGTTATGTCCTTTTTGAAAAGTCCTGCCTTGTGTGCAGCCACAACCAGCGCACCCTCGGTAGGTGCACCCATGATACGCCAGTTATTCTCAGAACGTGCAAGTGTTGCATGGCTACACAGGAGACCGGCTTTGAGGAACCTGATAAGGTCAGGATGGTCATCAGGGCTAACGGAACCTCCAAAGATCCTGAAATCTCCCTTTGGCTCATAGCCACTACCTGTTACTTCAAACGTGCTGCCCGGAACATATATTGATTTGACTGTCATCTCGTTTTTAGTAAGTGTCCCTGTCTTGTCCGTACAGATTACAGAAGCAGAGCCAAGGGTCTCCGATGCAGGCAACCTCCGTATAAGGCAGTTTCGGCGTGCCATGTTCTTGATACCAAGGGCAAGTGTTAGGGTGACAACCGCAGGCAATCCTTCGGGTATGACAGCAACAGCCAGCGAGACACCTATAAAGAACATCTCAACAAGATCACGCTGCTGGATGAGTCCCACCAAGATTGCGAGACCCGCGATAACAAGGGCAATCTCTCCAATACGTTTTCCAAGGACGTTTAATCTTTTTGCAAGGGGCGTCTCCTCCTCTTCCACCTCCTGTGCAAGTCCTGCAATCTTTCCAAACTCGGTGTTCATGCCGGTAGCAATAACCACGCCCTTTCCCCATCCGTTCGCAATAGTGGTGCCCATAAACCCGATGTTGCTTCGCTCTACAAGGATGGTATCTTCAGCCACAGTTCCTACATTCTTTTCAACAGGTGTGGATTCACCGGTAAGCGGTGCTTCATCCATTGCTAGGCTGTTGGACTCAAAAATATAGATATCAGCGGGCAGTTTTTCACCCATCTCGAGCAACACCACATCACCGGGTACGATAAGTGCCGAATCGATTTCAACAGACTCCCCGCCACGAACCACGGTGGACCGCTGTCCTAGCATACGCTTTAATGCTTCAATTGCCTTTTCAGCTTTCCATTCTTGGGTGAATCCAAGTACAGAATTAAGAAGTACGATTATTAGGATTGTTCCGGCATCAACGACTTCACCGATGGCAAAGGAAACAATCGCCGCAATTATCAAGATAACGATAAGTACATTCGCAAACTGCCTTAGGAAAACCTTTAACCATGTCTCTTTCTTTTCCCCTACAATCTCATTCTTGCCATATCTTCTGAGACGTTCCTCAGCTTGGCTTAT
Source organism: Methanosarcinaceae archaeon (assembly GCA_016926455.1). Classification (GTDB taxonomy): domain Archaea; phylum Halobacteriota; class Methanosarcinia; order Methanosarcinales; family Methanosarcinaceae; genus JAFGQV01. The sequence goes on from JAFGOO010000099.1 coordinate 3,740, forward strand.
ACTCAAGCCTTCAGAAGACGTGTCAAGTTTTTCGAATACCTCGTCAGATACAAACGAATACCATTTTGTCAATCTTACTGCTCCATCCACTCCTATTGTTTATATGTGAGATACCACCCTATAAATAGAGTGGTTTCTTGCTTCATTCTTTGAACCATCGTTCACAAGTCCACAGGTTCGTTCCCTCGTTCCGAAGGTGTCAAACGGTTATTAGATTTTGATTTTGGAGTGCAAACTTCTTGATGTTGATTGCAGCATTGATATCCCTA
>JAFGOO010000011.1 GCA_016926455.1 Methanosarcinaceae archaeon
ATAGATAACATACTAATGTTTTGTTGGGATATTAAGCCTCTCATCCCCCATCTTACGAAAGGGGACTTCTCGGCTTAAAAGTTAAATGTCTTGACATTTTATAGTGACTACTTCCCTAACTGATGTAAAGGGCATCTATCAAAATTCCGAAGAGATTACAATCCCAATTTCAGAATATTAATAACAGCAGCATGATCTATATCGAAAGTAAGAATGCAATAAAGACAAACGTGTATTCTTTCTGATAGATCTTTTTTTGATTATTTGACCACAGCCAGAATACATCTAGGATTTAGTACATACCTATCATCTGAAATAGTTAAGAAATTCTTGATGCCTAAATCTACCTCAATTCCGGTGTTTTGTAGTTTTATAGGATTTTCAGTTTCAACAGAAAAGAAACAAACTATTTTCAGGTAGGCATCTTTAGAACATTGAGCCACTTAATTGCTCCTAAAAATAATTATATCTGCATAAATTATATAAACTCATAAGTGTATTACAGATAAATGATGGACAATAGTGTTAATATCTTGGATGATATTGAATACGAAATCATAGACCTCCTTCAAAATCTCAATGTTCCGCGGACCGAAGCAATATGCATTGTTTGTCTATTGGGCGGGGATGAATTGACTTCTCAAACCATAGAACATACGTCTGGATTGAGACAACCTGAAGTCAGTGTTGCTATGCGTCCGCTTCGCGAGCGTGGATGGATTATTGAACGAGACGAGAAAAAAACAAATGGTAAAGGTAGACCTGTAAAGCACTATAAGCTCACAGTTCAATTAAAGACCATTGTAGAAACATTTGAGAGTGAAATTCGCAAACAAAATGAGGAAATGATGGATAGTATAAATCGACTCAGGGAATTGAAATCACGGTGAGACTACTCCCATCATTGAAGTGACGAGCATCTATTGGAATTCCAAAGAGATTATAAATTCCATTACCATCCTACAACAAACCCACGGTTCAACTATCTAATTTTCACACAGAAACCGCGCAAATCAATAAAAAAGATAATTGTTCACTGGTATTTTCCAAGGGCTTTTAGAAGTCCATCAATATCGGAAACAAGTACTTCTAAAGACACTTCTATCATAAGGTTTACCGTACCCTCAGAACCCAGTGTTCTGAAATCTGTTTTAAGTCCCATTACTAATTTTCCTTTGGCATATGCATAGCCAAGTTCCCATGCAGTACCGGAATCCACATCACTCCCGCCATCAAGGACTGCCACGATAATATCAGAATTATCAATTGCTTTACAATTTTTATCGAAAACATGCTCCTTTTTATGTGCATGCCGCATATTGGTGGTGTCATTTGAATCTTCCTGAGGAAGGAACACTGAATAACCTTTTTTGACGAGAATGTCCCTGAGTTTACGGTTAAAATCCTGTTCAGCCTCAGAAAAAAGTGGACCTGCCAAATAGATTGTTTTTTTTTGAGTCATTTTTTAGTCTCTTTTACTGGTGTTTATAGAGTATTCTCCAGCTTAATAATGTTAATCCAAGTGATGTGAAAGTATCAATGGGCAGTTGAGATAACAACCTTAATTAATATTGGAACTATCGATAATGATGTGGAAAACATGATTAATGTCGGAATTATCGGTGGTTCAGGATATACAGGCGGTGAACTAATGCGCCTGCTTTTAAAACATCCTCAAGTCAATATAGAGGCTGCAACATCACGGCGCCTTGCAGGTAAAGACGTCTGTGATACCCATAAACACCTGCGTGGATTTCTGGACTTGAAATTCGAAGACCTCCAGACCAAAGAGATAAAAAAACGCTGCGATGTAATATTTGTTGCTGTCCCTCATGGCACTTCTATGGATATCGTGCCAAAATTACTTGGAGAGGACACAAAAGTAATAGACCTGAGTGCAGATTACCGTCTGGAAAAAAGCGTTTTTGAGGAGGTATACGGTATCAAACATAAATCACCACTTGATGCAGCTTTCGGTCTTGTAGAACTGCATCCAGAAGTGGCAGGTGGGTCTTTTGTAGCAAATCCAGGATGCTATCCCACAGGTGCGATCCTTTCAGCTGCACCGCTTGCAGCTGCAGGTCTGATTGATTATGTAATCTTTGATTCCAAATCCGGGATTTCAGGAGCAGGAGCAAAAGCAACCGAAACATCGCATTATCCGAATATGGCAGAGAACATCCAAGCTTACAAATTAACGACGCATCGCCACCGTGCAGAGATATTTCAAGAACTGAACCGTCTTGACAGGACACTCTTAAATATAAGTTTCACACCACATGTAATACCATCAGTTAGGGGGATACTGACAACAGCCCATATCTTTACAAAGGATGTAATGTCAATAGATGACATTATGCCCCTTTATCTGGATTTCTACAAAGAAAAACAATTTATACGCCTGATTGAAGGAATTCCCTCTCTGAGCGCTGTGAGAGGATCAAACTTCTGTGATATTGGATTTGAAGTTGATGCGAACAACAACCGCATAGTGGTTGTCTCGGCCATAGACAACCTTGTAAAAGGAGCCTCCGGACAGGCTATTCAGAATATGAATCTAATGTGCGGATTTGATGAGAAAGAAGGTCTATGGACACCTGCAACAGCACCCTGACCGGCTACTTTTAAATAGTTGATGATTAGAGGATAATTAAACAGGTGGATACATGAAAATAAAGGATATAATGAATTCAAATGTGATAGTTTGTAAACCTGATGACACAATAAGTAACGCTGCCCAGATTCTAAAGATGCATAATATAAGCGGTCTCCCTGTAGTTGAGAACGGCATTCTTGTTGGGATCATATCTGAAGTAGACCTGTTGAAGTTACTTGAAATGCCAGAGCATGGTGGATTATGGTTGCCAAGCCCGTTTGAGGTTATAGAGGTTTCAATCCGTGAACTGATAAGCTGGGAAGAGACAAAGCGCATGCTTGCGGACGTTGGAGCAGATCCTGTAAGGAAAATAATGAAAACCAACGTATATGTAACCTCTTCTGAAGATTCAGTAGAGGATGCTTCAGTACTGATGATCAAACATAAAATCAACAGGCTTCCTGTCGTGGATAATGGGACACTTGTGGGGATAGTCACCCGTGGTGACATTATACGTGGGTTAGCTGAAGCTTGAAAAGGGGATTTAATGAAAGAAATAGATGGTGGAATCTGTGCAGTCAGGGGTGTTCGTGCAGGTGGCATAAAATCTGGTAAGATGGGACTTGCCGTTATAATCGCCGACGGCTCAGCAGCCGGTTTATTTACACGTAATAAGGTCATTGCAGCACCAAATATAATTACTAGGGAGCGGCTTCAAAAATGCGGTCATTTAGGCGCTATAATTGCAAACAGTGGAAATGCAAATGCCTTTACAGGTGAAAAGGGACTTGCTGACGCAAAGGAGATGGCATACCTTCTTTCTAAAGAAACCGGAGTTGCAGAAGAACTGATAGCAGTGGCATCAACTGGCGTAATTGGAAGGAAACTTGAGGTAGGATGGATCCGCGAACATGCTGGTGAGGTTATAAGATCCCTGAGTAGCTCGCCTGAGGGAAGTAATGCTGCAGCACATGCCATCATGACCACCGACACAGTTCTAAAGGAATCAGCAGTAGAACTTGACAGTGGAGTGCGGATTGGAGGAATTGCGAAGGGGTCTGGCATGATAGAGCCTGATATGGGTACCATGCTTGCATTCATCTATACGGATGCAGACCTATCTGCCGATGTATTGGACAGTTGCCTAAGAATAGCAGTAGACAAGACTTTTAACATGGTAGTTGTAGATGGTGATACCAGTACCAATGATATGGTATTGCTAACAGCGACAGCTTCTGCATCAATTGAACCTACGATTGAGGAGTTCCAGACGGGACTTAATCATGTTCTAACCTACCTTGCAAAGAAAATCGCACGTGACGGTGAGGGAGCCACAAAACTAATCGAAGCCCGTGTTATGGGTGCAGGAACAGATAATGATGCTCGACTTGTAGCCAAGACAATCGTTCGTTCATCACTTGTAAAATCCGCAGTTTTCGGAAAAGATCCGAATTGGGGACGAGTAGTAGCGGCAATTGGTTACTCTGGTGCGATCGTTGAACAGGAGAAGATATCTCTGTCCTTTGCAAGTGGCGAAGACATTGTGCATCTTGTAGGGCGTGGGGTGATATTGGACCCAACAAGCAATGCCACGAACGCCTTGAAGAATATAATGGAAAAGGAAGAAATCGTCATTATGGTCGATCTTGGAGTGGGAAATAAAAATGCAACTGCTTGGGGCTGTGACCTGACTTATGAGTATATACGTATTAATGCTGAATATACAACTTAACAAGGAATATTGAATTACCATCTAATAAAGAGGGTGGCTTCCTACGCCAAAGAACGCCTGCTGAAATCTTCAGAGGCTTTTAATCAGGACGTTCCCGCATTCCTAACTCAGTCGGCTTTACATCTACTGATATAGAATGGTATTCGTTACAAGACCTAACGTGTAACAATGTTATATATGGTTTGATGTGATATATATGTTAATAACAGACATTTGACGTAATTCATCTGCCGTTTGAAAACGGTGGTCTTCTTACTCCAAAGGTGATATAATTCATAGGGTGGATGCTGTGGAACTTGAATTATGGGAAAAGGCGCATGCAGAGGCGTTTTCAGATATAAGGGATTTGTTGCCAAAAGTAAGGGGTATGTTTGTTGC
>JAFGOO010000100.1 GCA_016926455.1 Methanosarcinaceae archaeon
CATCGAGAAGTTCAAGAGGGGACGCGGAAATGTCATCATGCTTCTTGATAAAAAGGATTAATCAACTTTTCTGCGAAGATTGACTATTAGCTGTTATTCATAATATTTTTTGCTTTTTAGGAGTCTTTTTTTGCATTATCTTTTATATTTCATATCAAACAGAAAATAAAGTGATTATATTACTTCCAATACGAATAATCAGCTAATATTTAGTTCTAAATAGTTTTTTAAGTTACTATAAAGAATAATTAAGAATTAAAAATCAAATAAAAGTTTTATTTTCGATTTTTAATCTATTTTCTCCTTTATTATGCTAAGTATCCTTATATTATTCAATGCCATCTCGATTCATTGCCCACTCAAAATTCGTGGGCTGGTAGGCTGTATGTACAAACCATGATATATGAGCACTTACCTCCAATCCAACCACACACCAAATCCGTTAGGTGCTCCAACAATACTGCCTCCAAGAAAACGAGGCACCTTTGAACCTTTATACTACCCAAATGATCCATAGGTGCCTCGAGCATATCACCCCCCCAAAAAAAATGAGGCATCTTGCAGCATCTTGCAAAATACCCTGTGGATGCCTCATTTATGATAAAAAAGTGAGATACGAAATGATGAACAGAACTAATGATTATGTTAAATTCAAAACCGAGAAGTGTTCGAAATGACGGACGTTTCTTCCAGAAGCTTACGATATGAAAATGGAGATTATCCCCTTATTAAGCTAGAGGACGTGTGGAAGATTTATCAGATGGGTGAAGAGGAATTTGCTGCACTCAAAAATATTGACCTTAAGATATACAAAGGTGAATTTGTTGTCGTATTGGGTCCAAGCGGCAGTGGCAAGAGTACAATGATGAACCTCCTTGGATGTCTTGATATGCCCAGTAAAGGGGTAATTGAACTGAACGGAATGGATATTTCAAAAATGGATGAATCCAGTCTTGCCGAGGTAAGGGGAAAAATGATAGGTTTCATTTTCCAGCAGTTTAACCTCATTCCAACATTGAATACGTTAGAGAATGTGATGCTTCCTCTGGATTTTCAGGAAGTAGATGCAGATTTTGCCAAAAAGAGAGCAATAGAGCTCCTAAAAATAGTTGGACTTTCCGATAAGCTTTACCATTCCCAATCCCAGCTTTCAGGAGGGCAGAGGCAAAGGGTTGCAATTGCAAGATCCCTTGCAGTTGATCCTGACGTGATCCTTGCCGATGAACCCACAGGCAACCTTGACAGTAAAACAGGCGGTTATATTCTGGAATTTCTGGATAATCTGCATAGGCAAGGAAAGACGATAATTATTGTCACACACGACATGGAACTTGTTAATTATGCTGAAAGAGTGATCCATATCAAGGACGGGCTGATTGAGAAGATAGATAATAGAAAGAAGTTAAGTGATATAAATGAGAAGATTTTTGATAGTAATATTAATGTTGTCATTGTCAATCACAGGTGCATCAGCAGCAACATACGTTGATGCTCCATCAATTAATGTAGGCCTTGTAAGCCAGAGTCCGAATCCAGCACGACCGGGTGAGACATTTGAACTCAGTCTCAGTGTCCAGAATATGGGAAATGTGAATATTGATAACATAGTCGTAGAATTAGATATGGAATATCCATTTTCTCAGGTCTCTGGGGAATCACTGACAAGGACAATATCATTCCTCAATGCACGTCAGGAAGATCATGATGCAACCGTTCTAAGGTTCAAAGTGAAGGTAGATGCCAATGTTTCAGATGATACATATGAGATTGATGTTGTGTTTAGGGATGATACAACCGGTGCAACAACAACAACACCCATCGATATTCAGGTAAGAGGTAAAGAATACGCCCAGATAGTAACTATAAGCAAGGCAAATATCGACCTTGCTAAAGAGGAGCCACTGGAACTTATCATCACGAACATCGGAAATTCCCCTCTTCAGAACATGGTTGTTTCATGGGAAGAAGAGAATGGTGTCATCTTGCCTGTATATTCAGACAATACCAAATACATAAAATATCTTGATGCAGGAGAATCCATTTCCATAAGTTATACGGTTATGGCTGATGTTAATGCTGAGCCCGGTCTTTACCAGATTGACATAAATTTGGAATTCGAGGACTATAATTCAGATACTGCAATAATAAACACCAGAGCAGGTCTTTTTGTTGGGGGAGAAACAGATTTCGATGTCACCTTCTCAGAAGGAAGTTCCGGTGAAGTATCCCTGAGTATAGCTAATGTGGGGAACAATGAGGCCTATTCGGTAAAAGTGTCGATACCTGAGCAGGATAATTATCAGGCATTTGGGAGTTCTGCATCTATCGTGGGCAATCTGGATATAGGTGATTACACAATCACGTCTTTCACAATCTCTCCAAAGATATCATCTGGCAATGTGGAAGGAGGGACTGAAAACTCGATGATAAATGTGAGTGGAGGAATCTCCTCTGATGATAGTGATTCAAATGCTGCTTCAAGAACCTCCAATAATGACCTTCATGTTGTCGTAGAATACACGGACTCTGCAGGTGAACGGGTTTCTTTGGAGAAGCTGGTGCCTATCAAGTTGAGCAGTGGTACGAGTGAAGGTTCTGATTACACTGCGGCAAGATCTGGAATGAACCAGAATGTATTTACCAACAATTCGTTTACAATCCCTGTATTGATTCTCGTTATAGCTGCGGGGGTGGCTCTCTATTACCGTAAAAAAAGATTAGTGGGCAAACAACAATGAGATACAGGACATACCTGAAACTTGCACTTAATATCTTGATTCACAGCAAACTCAGGAGTTGGCTTACGATAATCGGTATAGTCATCGGTGTTGCAGCAGTTTTAAGTATCATGTCCCTTGGTGATAGCATGCAGGCAAACGTTGAAAATAGGTTTGCAGAGATGGATCTTACTAAAATCACGATATCTCCAGGATTTTCAAAGGCTCAATCGGCTATGGGTCATGGGGGAGAGGGTTCTTCTGTTTCATCGGATGTAGAACTAACTAATAAGGATATAATGGCTCTCAAACTGATAGATGATATCCAGTACATGTATGGAGAGATATCAGGTAGTGAAGATGTGTATTTCCTGGGTGAGTCGGTTTCCCTTTCAATTACAGGAGTTGATCCTCAGCTATGGCAGTATGTGACAACAGTTGATCTTGAGTCAGGTAGACTGCTTGAGCCAGCCGATAATTTTGTTGCAGTAATCGGAAGTGGTGTTGCTAATGATCTTTTCGAACAGCCGGTTGGCATCAATATGGTGTTAACCATCAATGGCAGGTCTGTAAGGGTTGTAGGCATTATGGAATCAGAAGGTGGAAATTCAGATAGGGAAATAATTATGCCCATCGATGCTGCAGTGGAGATTATTGAGGACGCGGAGAAAAACAATTTTGATTCGATTGTCGTCAAGGTAGAGGATGCGGATTTGGTAGAATCAGTGGCTGAAGAAATCGAGACTAAGCTTATGATTTCTCGCCATGTGACTGAAAGAGATCGGGATTTCAGCGTAAGTGCGTCCAAATCCATGGTAGAGGATATGTCCGAGATTATGAATTCAATGAACATGTTCCTTGGTGCCATTGCAGCGGTTTCGCTGGTGGTGGGAGCTGTGGGTATTGCAAATACCATGTTCACTTCCGTGCTGGAGAAGACAAAGGAGATAGGCACCATGAAAGCCATTGGGGCAAGGAACAGTGATATCATGATGATATTCATATTTAATGCTTTGTTGGTAGGATTTGTAGGTGGTGCATTCGGTGTGATTTTTGGCTCGATAGCATCTATATATCTTCCATCCATTCTCGGGATGGCCACAGTAGGGCTTTCCTCAGAACTGATGGTATTTGGGCTTCTTATTGCTATGTTCATAGGTGTGATATCGGGTGCTATTCCTGCCTACAGGGCATCGAGAATGAAACCTGTGGATGCTTTGAGGTATGAATAGATCCTATTCCCTACTATCCATTGGAAATAGGGTGAGTTCGCAGTCATTTTCCAGTGGATTGGGACTGTAGTGGACTGGTCTATCTGCAGCATCTTTATCATTTATAATAGACAATAATACGTAGATGCTAAAAGCCATGATTTTTGACATGGATGGTGTTCTGGTAGATTCCATGCCCTACCATGCAGACGCTTGGAAAACGGTGTTTGATGAGGTCGGCATTCATATCACACAACAGGACATATACGAGATAGAAGGCTCAAATCATGTAGGTGTGATCCAGTTGATGTTTAAGAAGGCTGGAAGAACGCCGCAACCTTGGCATTTCGAAAAGCTCCCTCCGAAAAAAAGAGAGGTTTTTTTCAGGATCAATAAAGTGATGGTATTCGATGATATTGGCAGATGTCTCAACTTGTTGAAAAAAAGATATCTTCTTGCCGTGGTATCTGGTGCAGATAGGGCAATAGTCCATAGTATTATCTATCGATTTTTCCCCGGGCTTTTTGATGCAGTGGTCTCAGGAGAGGATGTGAGGGAGGGGAAACCATCCCCTGAGCCATATCTCAAGGCGGTCGAGATTCTTAATCTACAGAAGGATGAATGCATAGTTTTTGAAAATGCGCCAATGGGTATTGAGTCTGCAAAAAGGGCAGGGTTATATTGTATTGCAATTCCGACTTACTTGCCACCGGACACGCTAAAAAATGCGGATATGGTGCTTAAGGACCACTCCGAACTCAGTAGATATCTTTTCAAGCTGGCCTCCGGGCAGCATGCAAAGACGGTCTAAATCCAGATCCCGAATATCAGGATTTCTCAAACCAACCTTATTGTTTCAAGGTTTGTAAAAGCACGTGTTTCTAGTTTGTATTTTTTGTAGATGGAACTTGCAAGATCAACACATGAACGTTCCTCTCCGTGTTCGGTGAACACGCGTTCAGGACGTGGTTGCATCTTTCTTATATATTCCATCAGTTGTTTCCTATCCGAGTGACCTGAGAAACCGTCGATCACTTCAACATTCATGTTCATTGTAACGGTCTCACTTCCGTTCTTCGTAGATAACGGAATCTCTTTCCAACCTTTCTGGATGCGTCGTCCAAGCGTACCATCTGCCTGATAGCCAACGAAAACAAGCGTGTTTTTCTCTTCCGGAGCAAGAGCCCTGAAGTATTCAATTACTGGTCCTCCGTTCATCATGCCAGATGTTGAGAGTATGACACAGGCGTGTGGCTCATCAATGATCTTTTGGCGCAGGTCATTGGAATCCACGGGCTTGAAACAGTCAGAAAGGAACGGGTTTTGCCCTTTACGGAAGATGAGTTTTCGCAGGTCATTGTTAAGATATTCAGGATACGTAGCATGAATGGCTGTAGCTTCCCAGATCATTCCGTCCAGATATACCGGGACGTTTCCAATGATGCCCTTTTGAATAGCATCTTCAATCACGATCATTACTTCTTGGCTTCTACCCACAGCGAAGGCAGGAATCAGTACAATGCCATTATTATCCAGGGTATTTTTGATCACGTTTTGAAGGTGCTTTTCAGCTTCTTGCAAGGATGGCTGGATGTCAGTTGGTTTGCCATATGTTGATTCCATTATCACAGTTTCAACACGTGGGAATTTGTTTACTGCAGGATCAAAAAGCCGCGTAGGACCATACTTGAAGTCACCTGTGAAAACAACGTTGTGTAAACCATCACCAATATGAAAATGGGATATAGCGGAACCTATAATATGTCCGGCATTGTGGAAAGTAAGTTTGATATCAGGAGCAATATCCGTGACCTCTTCATAATCAAGAGCGATGGTATGCTTTAGTGCATCGCGGACATTTGAAGAATCATATGGTATTACTTTACCTTCCTTTGCCGCAACATCAATGTAATCAAGCTGCAAAAGTACCATCATGTCCCTTGTGGGTGGTGTACAGTATATCGGGCCATCATATCCGTATTTGAACAAAAGCGGAACAAGTCCTTCGTGGTCAAGATGGGCGTGTGTCAATACCACTGCATCGATCTGATTTAGGGGATATGCTTCAGGTACGTATAGATAAGGGGTCATATGCTCTTCAGAACCCACATTTATACCGCAATCAACCATTATTCTTGATTCCGGGGTTGAGATGACAAAACAGCTTCTTCCGACTTCTCTGCATCCACCAAGTGCAGTTATCCTTACCCAATCGTCTTTTGATGTGCATTCTCTATGGATTTTTCGACCAATAGTCTTCAGGATATTCTTTCGTTCTTTGTGATTGGTCCGCATGAATTCACGAATGTTCTTGACAGTCCGTGATTTGATGGGGGGTGTGCGTACGACCTTTGGCGTCCATCCTATTTTTTTTGTAATCTCACGTAGGGTCTCACCATGTTTTCCAATAACAAGGCCAGGTTTTTCCGCTTCTATGATAACCTCCCCTACATCAGGGTCAAAGTAATAATTGGATACGACAGCTTCCTCAGGAACAGTCATAGATATTTTTTCTATTGATTCTTCTGGGGGGATAAGGACTTTAGGATCTGGACGAACCACGATACGTGTTCTAAGAGTCTTTGCAAGGTTCCTGACAATATTGCCGTTATCAGCAAATTTGCGAGGTTCTTCTGTATATACCACAAGTTGCGGACCTTCGAATTCAACGTTCGATATTGTAGTACCACTTGGTAGTTTGTCTTCGATTTTTTTA
>JAFGOO010000101.1 GCA_016926455.1 Methanosarcinaceae archaeon
AACGAGGGGAAGGGCTTGTGGACTTGTGAACGATGGTTCAAAGAATGAAGCAAGAAGCTCCATGCGTAAGCGTGGAGTAGTTCACAAAGTCAGTCATGAAAGATACACCTTGCTAGGCAATCCTATTTGCCTTTAGTCTCCGTTTTTCCATCATACATCTCCCTATATCCACAACCTCCCGTACCGCATCGATAATTACTCCATCAGCAGTTGCTACAACTACACTTGAGCCGGCATTTTTCAGGTCGAAGTCAGCGTGGCGGGAAGTCCGTGCATCGCCATCAAGCAGACATTCCGTAAGTTTGATGCGGATAAAGCGTGCCAGTTTTCCGCTATTGCTCATCTGAGAATCCAGCAAGATGGTAGCGGATCGCACCTTACATTCTGCAAGCAGTGCAAGCATGGCATCAACCGCCTGATATGTGGTATCTGTCACAGCATAGTTCCTGAAAACACCCCTTGTATCTCTGACGTAACCGTCATCACCAAGCCAAAGAGGCTCATTTTTTAGCACTAGCATGTTCTCGATGGTTATCAGTACATTGTAACCATCAACAATCACATCACGTCCTTTAATATCAGTGCATTCGAGTTGTTTTCTGCTGCGTGAATCCACCACATTGGGTGCCACTATTACCCTTGTGAGGATGTGCCGCTCCTTCTCGCTTAGACGATAATGGTTGCTCACAAAATTTATGGAACTACTTCTTGGATAATTGCGCTTGAGAAGGTATCTTATATCCCGGGCAGGATCACTGAGCTTTCGGGCAGTGTCCTGCATTTCATGACCGTAGTCTGGCATTATAAATAGTTTGATATAAGTAGATTTATACGTATCGAATATGAAGTTATTAACACGTTGGAATAAGAAAACCAATGTTTTTAAACGGTGGGTGGATTACGTCTATTGATAAACAGAACTTAATTGGTATTTGACACCTTCGGAACGAGGGGATGATCCTGTGGACTTGTGAACAATGGTTCAAAGAATGAAGCAGGAAGCCACCTTATTTATAGGGCGGTAGTTCACCAATGTGTGGTGTTCATGATGGAAATTTTATGGTTGGATCAAAAGGATGTGAAAAATGTTCTGGACATGGCATCTTCCATGGAAGTGGTTGAGAGAGCATTTAAGCAACACGGGTTGAAGAAAGTGCAGATGCCCCCTAAAACGTATCTGTATTTTGAGAAACACAATGGTGATCTTAGGACAATGCCGGCTTTTCTGGAGGAGCAGGACATCACGGGTGTTAAGATCGTAAATGTCCATCCGGATAATGCCGGGAAAGGACTGCCAACGGTCATGGCTCTGATGATATTAAATTCGACATCCACAGGTGCGCCTCTTGCTGTGATGGACGGTACCCATCTCACCAATATAAGGACAGGTGCAGCCGGTGGGGTTGCTGCAAAAAATCTTGCACGTCCGAATTCGAAGGTTGTTGGCATGGTGGGGTCGGGAAACCAGGCACGTACGCAATTGCTTGCTCTTGCTCAGGTTTTTGATATTGAAAAGGTGATGGTCACAAACCGAGGTATTAAAGGATGCAAAGAATTCGTAAAAAGCATGGAAAGTTATATAAAATGTGAAATGCTCATCAAATCAAGCGTTGAGGAGGTTTGTGACTGTGATATTCTTATCACCACTACACCAGTCCGCAGTCCACTGGTCAAATCCGAATGGGTAAAACCGGGAACGCACATAAATGCCATTGGCGCGGATGCAAAGGGCAAGGAAGAACTAGATCCACAAATACTGACACGGGCAAGGATTTTTGTTGATGATATTGTACAAGCATCGCATTCTGGGGAGATTAATGTGCCGCTCTCATCGGGACTAATTTCAGCTAACGATATCTACGGTGAACTGGGTGAGGTGGTTGCAGGTATCAAACCCGGGCGAACAGAGGACGACATGATCACTATATTCGACTCAACAGGACTTGCAATTCAAGATGTTGCAACAGCCAACCTTGTTTATGGGAAAGCGGTTGAGAGGGGAATAGGAAGGAAGTTAAATATGTTTTAGAAATGAATTTTCTTGTTCAGAGAAGAGAATAGGAAGATATTGACAACGATAATTTCGACAAAAGTAATATAAATTATGGCTGATAATGTTAAATTATTGGCTTAACATGGGGGATCAAACATTGAAAAGCAATTTTATAATATTCATAGCAGTGTTTGTTAGTGTATTACTTACAATGGGATGTACTGGAACTCAATCCGAAGAATCAGAAGCTGGAACTGGAACCACAATGCCTGGACCGGATGGAAGAGAGTTGTATTTCTACATAACAGTTGAGAACCCATACAAACAATGGGAGCTATGGCCGGGCAAAGGTGAGCTATATGCAGGTACATCTCCACATGGTGCGATACTTACAACCTACGTGTCTGACATCGCTTATTCTGCAATAGAAAACAAAAAAGGTGTAATGCCCTACGGAAGCATAATTGTTAAAGAGAATTACGATCCAGACATGCAACTCGTTGCAATTTCTGCACTATATAAGGTAGAGGATTATGATTCAGAACATAATGACTGGTTCTGGGCAAAGTACTCAGCAGACAGCAGTATTGATGCTGAAGGGAAGGTAGCGGGTTGTATTGGGTGTCATGGATCAAAAGTGGATAACGACTACATCTTTACAGGTGATTTATAATGTGACTAAGTAGGAGTTAGTAATTATCCTTAAGGAGTATATTTATGAATATATCAAGAAAAGTATGTCTATCCTTATTTATTTTGTTTGTTTTTGTCGGGATTGCCACAGCCGAATATCCAGAGGAGAAATTCTCGGTGGAATCAGGAAAAGAAATATACAAATCAAACTGTGCAGTGTGACATGGAGATATTGGAAGTGCTATTTTTGAGTTCAATGATCATGGAAATATGATACAAAAAACCTCCGCGGACTTTTACAATGCGGTAACGGAGGGGATGGGGAGAATAATGCAAGCCTTCAGCGACCTTTCTGATTCCCAGAGATGGGATGTCGTTGCATATCTCTGGACTTTCTGGCTAGATGAATCAAATGTTGAGAAAGGAATGACCATTTTTGCGAATAACTGCCGGTGTCATGGAGTAAATGGGGATGGATCAGGTTTAACTTTTAAGCCGAGAAGTCCCCTTTCGTAAGATGGGGGATGAGAGGCGTAATATCCCAACACAACATTAGTATGTTATCTATTTTATACAAAAAAATATATGTTGTTTCAATATAATGTCTACTAATGCTTAAAGCCTACAAATACCGTTTATATCCCAACAAA
>JAFGOO010000102.1 GCA_016926455.1 Methanosarcinaceae archaeon
AAAGGTTGTCTAACAGGTACTTTCATTATTTGTGCCTGTTATTCGAAGAATTTCATATGCGTTTTACAGCAATTTAGTGACGCTATCTAAGATATTCCAATCAGAGGTTTTTATAAAAACATCAAAACCAAATTTGCAAAACTCAAAACTTCTCCATTTTTTCGATTTTTGTCGTAAGGTCCAGAGGTTTTGCATAATATGGAGCAGTGGTAACAATGACATCAACAAATCTAGCATATTCGGGGATATTTTTCACATCTATACCCCCAATAGCGACTTCAAGTTTGGGATTTATAGACTTGAGTGCCGGTACCAGTGTTTCCAGTTCTTCTGCTTTATAGTGGTCGAGAAGAAGTACATCTGCAATCCCAGCATACTTAAAGAGTTCTTCCCTTGTTCTTGGCTCGATTTCGATTTTTTTCATTGAACTGAGTTTTCCAAAGGAGCCGACTATATTGAAATGGTTCTGGGTGATCAGTATCGAATCACTCAAAGAATTGCGGTGATGGTCACCACCACCGGCACGAACTGCCTTCAGCTCATACTTCCTGAATCCTGGATGTGTCTTCCTGCTGGTTGCTAGTATCACATCAGGATTAACTTTTTTTGCGGAATCCACCATAATCTTTGTTTTTGCAGCTATTGAACAGACCATTGATAGAAATGTTTGTGATATTCTCCATAATTTGAACAGCTCTTTCAAATTCCCCTCTGCTTCGAATATTGTATCCCCTGACCCAAACTCTTTCCCATTCTCTATATAACCAGTTACATTCAGTCCTTTTTTTTTGTAAAACGCTTCAAGGTCATCAGAACATGCCGCTACACCATATTCCCGGGACAAAATCCTGAGCGTTCCATTCCCTTTGACTCCAAGAATTTCTGTCGTCTCATCACCATATGGACAATCTTCAAAAAGATAAAGATCAAAAAAATCTAACATGATATCACCTTATATTTACTTTTTTGTTTAACAATTTTATGAATATTTTTATCTTTTTCACCTTGAGAAGGATTTTTTCTCCGCGCAGCTTGCATGAAGATCTTTTGTTCCACCAGCTTCGCTGACTATTTTTAGCATTTTGTCTACATCATTTATTTTTACACCCATAACAGCTGTAACACCTCTCTCGAATAATGGCTGAGGAACCATACTTGCAGTAGGTCCCAGCAGGACGACATCCCTAGCATTCCCCTTATACTTCAAAAGGTCATCAATTGTCTTGTTCACAAGAGTACTTCCACTAATAATTATGATGTCAGATTCCGGAAGTACCGTCGTGGACATCTCTTCTGGGACAATCTTGACCCTCTCATCAAAAACATTCTTTTTCTCCACCACATGAAAATTTTCTGTTTTTTCAAGAATCTTTGGAATAAGTGGCTTGAAATAACCGATCATTGATACCTTATCCTCATTCCTAATGAGGTCAAGAACATCAACACTGGAAAATATATATTTTTCAGGTCTAAGTTCGAACACCATCTGTGATGCAGCATTAATAACTGCCACTCCAACGGCAGCATCCAGAATGTTGTTTGATAATGATAACTTTAAGCCCTCAGCTACAGTTGTCCCTGCAATTTCACCGGAATTATGAAGAAACGGACAAACTGGGCATACTGAATACTCTGAAAAATCATATGTTGGCGTACATGCCACGCCTCCATATCCACCTGTAAGTTTCACTCCTGTATAAGCCAATCCGATTCTAACATCTTCAACCTTTGCGTTTAAAACCGAATTTCCAAGTTCCTTTTTTAACTGATCTAACAAAACCTGTAGTATTCCTTTATTAAGCGATTTTTCTGGATTTTTTTCGATCAATACTAATCACCTTAATATTTAGTTCTATATATTTTATCTACTCTATAGCTGAGGAATAGCAAATAGCATGTAAATAAACTAGTAAATAAAGCATAAATATAAAATCATTCTCAAGATTTTATACTATTATGACTCACATAACCCTCTGGGTCTGGGTATAGACGTACAAATCTGGTTTCCGTGCAAACGCCACTAGAGTAATTCCCGCATATTCTGCAAGTTTTATAGCATCGCTTACAGGTGCTGCCTTGCTCGCGATTAATGGAAAACCTACTCTAACTGCTTTGCCAACAATTACAGAAGATAAGCGTCCTGTTGTCATCAGTGCACAATTATCAAAATCAAAACCTGAAAGTGCGGCCTTTCCAACTGCTTTATCTATAGAACACGACCTGCTAACATCTTCAGAGAATGAAATGATATCACCTTTATGATTGCATACTATGGAAGAGTGTGTCCCTCCAGTCCGCCTCCATGAACGTGCCTTTTTTGTGAAGTGCTCCATCACGTTGAAAATGACATTCCTGTTAAAGTAGACATTCGAGACTATCGAAGTCATACTTTCCTTAATGGATTTGAAATCGTCAGATTCCTGTAGCTTTCTCCACTGTACCAATCGTGATCTGGGTACCTTTACATCACAGTTGATTGCACTTTCTGAAAATTCTATAGAATCTAATTCGTTGGGTGACTTCAATAGACCCTCGCATAATAAAAACCCAACTGTAAGTTCTCTAAGTTCAAGCGGACTTGCAAAAAAAGTGGTGATGTGAACGCCATTCACAATCAACTTGAATTTGTTTTCAATAATGACGTCCACTTCGATCTCTAAATTATATTTCTCTGTGAGTTCCATGCAGTGAAATGTAGCATAGGGTGCTGATGGGTGAGTGTCATCATCCTTCCAGTAATTCTTCCACCCATCAGTCCTACTTGCATGCCAGTCATCACGCATTTTTATCCCATTGTTTTAATCTTATCAAAGAGTTTCTTCAGTGTATCCTCATTACTCTGCGTATATTCAAAAGGAGAAACTGTGAACGGTTCAAAGTGCACAGGCACATCGTCGAGCCTGTAGAACGTACCGTCACATTCCATTGCATCAATGACACCTGGTAATACAACATCGGCAGCAACCGTTGTCGGACATGGTGCAATATCCAAGCATATCATTGGTATCTCTGCAAGATAGGAAGCACAGTCTGCGGGTGTATGGCAAACAAGGTCAGCACACATAACAAATGCTGCGTCCACATCACGTTCCCTAAGTACATCCACTGTTGTGTACTCACCGGGATTGTATCTTGGGTATCCTTTCATAAAATCAAGACCAAATGGGTAACCATACAGATAGGAGGCAAGCTGGTTGAAACCCGCAACGTTACAGTGTCCTCTCAACGCTCCAATGGTGAACTTTGAGTAATTATTGAGTTCCTTTACGAGATTCAGTGCTATCTCGATGTTGCGATGTTTACCAAAGGACGAAGAAACTCCAAGTCCCACATATATCGCTCCGAAATTGCAATCCTTCATCATGTCCACCACTTCTTTCATGGTAGAAATAGAAATACCCGTGATCTTTTCAACCGAATGATTAGGGGTCTTTCCATTAACCAATGTGAGCAAAGCACTCAACAGTTCATAATCAGTGTTTGGGTTAAGCTGTAAGTGAAGATCTGATGCAGCTGTCGTGGGGGTCTTTCTTGGATCTACAGTTATTACAGTACGGTCAAATCTACCGCGCTTTGTCCAGTACCCTCTTGGGAAAATAGAATACCTAGACATGTGTCTCGGCATGGACTCAAGAGGATTGGTTCCCCAGTATATCACAAGGTCACCCCTGTTCTTTGGCTCACCGGCAGTCGAACCAACTTTCCCGGACTCCTGGATTCCCATAGCTGTTGGACCATGGCATATCGTAGCATTTGAATCCACTATAGCACCAAGGTACTCTCCGATATGTAATCCTACTTCCTGCGCTTCACAGGAGGTCTCACTGCCCATGAATAGCAAAGGACGCTTTGCAGAAGTAAGTATCTCGGCTGCCATTGTGATTGCATCATCCCATGGAACCTTCTTAAATTTACCTTTCTCCTTTATCAGCGGGTCTCTCAAACGATGAGTACTTACCACTTCTTGGAACTTAGCGTTTCCCATCTTGCATGCATTCTGGACGTCAATAGTGCCGTCTCCGAGTTCCACCTGAACATCATCACATGAAGCTCCGCATACCGGACATATTATATTTTTGAATACCATGTTATTTCCCTCCGGCATATACTTTTAAAACTACATCTTCGGCACTAAGCACCTCATCATCGGAGGGACTAATCGTAACACGGTTTCCTTTGTACAGTGGAGAACCTGTAGAAAATGTTTGGGGATCCACTACCACATTCGACCATATCGCTCTTGGCATGAAAACATGTCCAGATCGTACCGCTTCAGTACATTTAGTATATACAGTAACAGTATGCTTGCCGTCGTTACTTGTAACCTTCACTTTTTTTGGACTGCCGATAGCTTCGAAGTCCTTCTGGCATATCCAGCAGACGGCACATTCTACTAGGTAATCCTCGGTTAATTTGTTGCCACCTTTGGCAAGCCTACCCTCGTCAATAGTACTTCCTGTATTGAGTAACACTTCCATGCATATCACCTCAAAGTTCCTCGTTCGCATTTTTGGATGCATACAGCAAACCCTTCACTCTTTTGCCGAGCGCATAGTCACCTATGTATTTCTGGAACTCGCCCGAGCACATGATGTCATCGAAGTTGAGATTGCTTTCTGTATCAACGTACTCGAATCCAGGCGAGAAATTCCTAATATGACCACCTACGACAATTATACCAGCCGACATCTCAACTCCAACAGTACGCACTGCGTCTCCTTTCACTACTATCAGACCACCGTTTTGGCGAATGCCACAGAAATTCTCCACATTACCGTTTACTATGATCTCTCCACCAGACATGCCACCACCGACCTGACTCTGAGCATTTCCATCGATCACAATACGTCCACCGGTCATTCCATGCCAACTTCCACGGTAGGCACAGCCTAAATGGTCCTTGACATTGCCCGTTATGTGCAGCAATCCTCCTTTCATTTCCATACCGGCCCATGAATTGGCATCACCTTTTACCGTAATTTCTCCTCCTGCCATCTCTGAACCAACATGCATACCTGCAGATCCATTTATTGTAATACTGCCTGCTGTCATCTGGCAGCCAATTCTTTTGACCCTTGTAACATCCCCTTCTATTACAATCGAGGTGGCCTCTGCAGAACTTCCTCCATTGCCCTCTACGACAAAGAAATCAGATATTGGAAACTGACTTGAACCCTGCCAAACAAGCAAATTTTCGATCTCATTTGTATTCTTTTCAGCAAAAACATCGGGTGTGATTACCTCTGCCTCTAACATTATACCAATCTCAACTTTTGGTGTAAGTTTTACTTCTGCCATGAAAATCATCTCCCGCCATTTACCTTAATAGGTGTAGGATTACTAAGATACTTCTCAGGTGTTGGATAATTGGCAAATCCTATTGTGTAATACTTAAACCACTTATTAACATCTGCGAGCATCTCTTTCTCACCATCACCCTTGACTTTCACGTCAGCATAATACGTCCTCTTTTCGGGTATTGCCATAATCTCTCCACGCCGGGAAACAATTTCCCCGTCTTTTATGGTGTACTCTGCATTCTGGAAAGTGCGGATTATTTTTTCGCTTTCATTCACTTCTAATCTGGTGGGATCTATGTCATATATCGCGACGTCGCCATCAGCACCTACTCCAAGGCTACCTTTCCTGTGTGCCATTCCAATTGCACGTGAAGGGGTAGCTCTTGTAAGGACGGCTATATCGTAAAGTGACATTTCCCTGTCCACAGCACGAAGATCACTTCTATCACTTGCCCATTTGTGACATTCATTGAAGGTATCCTCTCTGGCTTGCCGGGACATAAGCCATGCAATGATCTTTGGATACGTTACGAAAGGACCACCATTGGGACTGTCGGTAGTCATAATGGATTTCCAAACATCTGTAACACCCAGTAAAACTTCAAGTCCCATTGCCCACTGCACACTATGTACCGGATTTTTCTTGAGATACGTAAAGGGCAATACACCTGCACCGCATTCTAATTCTACATCAGTGTTTGACCATTTGTTACCTGTCAGAACATGCAGGTCGTGTATTGCTGGTCCGTCACCTGTCATAACAGTCGCTTCTCCAAAAGGCACACACCCGCTGTCCATAACCACGTGGTCGGATTTGTTCACATAATCTATGATTTTCTTTGTCCCAGATTCGAAGTCTCCCCAAGAGGTACCACCAAAACTGTTGAACTGTGCATGGGTAAGATAAACAGACTGTTTTCTCTGTGGATCCACCTTTGTCTCTGCCCATTCAACATCAATATCTGTCCTTGCTTTGATGTTTTCTGGTATCTCAATTGATTCTCTCGTAGTCTCCCAGCATCCAGGATGTCCAAGATTATTTGCATGCAGATGCATCGACATTGGCATGCTGAGAAGTTCATTAATCTCACAAAGACCGTGGATCATGTCCCTTGGGGTAATCTCGAAATGGATATTTGCCTCGTCGATTGAACTTACATTTTTACCCCATCCCCAGTTCTCCACTCCACATGGGTTGACGCACTTTATCCCATAGGTCTTGTGGGTCTTCATCATCCAAGCCACGTATGCCGCTGCCCTCTCAATATCACCGTCTCGAAGGTAACGCATCAAAAACCAGTTATTGCCTAATACGAGGTAACCGCCCATGTCCAGCATTGGAGTTGAACGCATCTCCTCATGTGTGTGGCGCGCCTCCATAGGTGGAATTGCAGCTTCGAACACGGTAGTATATCCCATTGCAGAGTATTCGTATCCACCAAGGTAAACAGATGGTACAGTATATCCAGAACCTGAATGTGTTAGAGGGGTTTTTTTTCTGATCCATTTGTAGTGGTCTTCTGGACGCATCAGCCTTCCAGCATTGACCTTTGCCCCTGCAACGTGTGAATGTGAGTCGACACCTCCAGGCATCACTGTCATGTGTGTTGCATCAACCACTTTTGCGTCTTTCATCTCTGAACTAGAAAGTTCTCTTACAACTTTTCCATCTTTGATAAAGATGTCCATTACATCCCCATTAATTTCATTGAGGGGATCAAATATGTGTCCGTTCTTAATCGCTATTGTTGCAGCCATCATTCCACCTTCTTTGTTTCAAGCCAGATTGCATTCACTGGGCAAATCAGGGCGCAGGCACCATCAGCACCGCAGATTTCCTGATTTATCACCCTTACACTTCCATTTCTCACCTCAAGAAGTGGCTTTTTATCGAGATTGTTCAGATGACCTGAAGCAAGCTCAGAATCTGAAAGTGCGTTCACAGGACATACGATGACACAGTTTCCACAGGCGAGACAAGCATTTTCATCAGTTACCAACTTCGTGGTCAAAGTGGGTCTTGGAGAAGGAATTCCAACGAGTTTCTTCTCAAATAATTCTTTTTTCTTCATTTCCGGCACAATGGATTTTTTCTTTACAGTAATGGCATTAACCGGACAAGATACTGCACATGCACCACAATAGATACAAGCATCACTTCGCTGGGTGACCTTCTCGACCCTCTCACCTAGGTCCCATTCAGTGTTATACAATGCACCACATGGGCATACATCCACACAGGTTCGGCATGTCTGGCAGGCACCTTCATCTATGATCCATTCACCATCAAATGGCTTTTCAACTGTGATGGCGTCGACAGGGCATACCGCCTCACACCATCCACAGTGGACGCAGCATTCCTGTATGATCTTGGTTTCGCCCTCTATACGCAGACTCCCATCCTTTGCAACCCATTGTTTGACCTCAATGCAATCCTGCGGACATACCTGCTCACACAGACCACAGTGCACACAGAAATCATTCACTGTTGTAGGCTTTATAGCACTACTGAGATAACTCTCATCTTTCAAAGGTACACCGTCTATTCTTACTTCCAGTGCACCGGTCGGACATACCTTTGTGCACATTCCGCATAGAATGCATTCTTCTGAACTGATTTCCAGATAGTCCTTATCAATAAGTCCCCTGCTCACGGCTCCCACAGAACCAATTACAAGACACTGCTTGGGACATATCATTACACATGTTCCACAACCGATACATTTTTCGGGTAAGCGTACCAGTTGCTTGTTGTCTTTTGTTGAAAACACTACTTCTTTCATCTCATCTTCTCCGTTATCTTGCCTCTGCAATACACCTGCTACACAGGCTCTCTTTATCTTGCTGGATAAAACTCTCACCACAAATCGCACACAAATTTATGCATTTCGCGGATTTTACCGGAACTTCAATATCGACCATTTCACACGTATAGACGGAACTCCCTGCTCTGACAAGCTCAGGTATAACTTGTTTATGATGTAACTTTTCAGTATTCATATACCATGCATGTAGTTTTGGGTACTCTAATGTCTTAGTAGGGTCTAGGTAAATTCGGATTCCACGTACATTGGAATCACACGAATTTGCTTGCTTGTTAACCACAACTGCCATTTTCCCATAGTCTTTTACGGTAAGACCTTTATTTCCAATGGTAGCACCTCCAAGTATCTGAAAGGGATCTGGTATACAGTTGATTGTTTCACATGTCACATAGATTCGTTCTCCATCCTTCAAATCAAGAAACTTCTTCGCAATATTGAACATCTGGATGCCGATGAAAGCACCTGTGCTCAGATATCCGTGAAACGGAACTACTTTCTCTATCTGTGAAAGTAAATCAGGGTCTTCGATTTGTTGTATAATCTCATTCATGTGAAAAACTCTCAGACTTTGAAACCTATTCTACTCAAATGGCCTATATTTGTTCAATAGTAGTTTTTAAACTAAAGCGTTATGTTTAAAAAAACATAACAAACACTTAATTGAGAATATTTGGTATAAATATATTGTGATTTATAGTCACCATATTTTTTTTCTGTGTAAGTCACATGTTATCCAAAAAGGATGATAAAAGACATCTAAGGACAAAATATTGATTTGAAGATATCAATGGAATATTTTATATGCAAAATTTTTTGATTAACTTGGAAACCAGAATGTTTATTTAATGTTATGTATATTTGAACATAACGATTTAATGATTTCCAGTACATACCACCGGAAAAAGCGTGTGAGACGGTGTCAGTTTTTAATTTAACAAATACGGAAGTAATGCAATGAAAAAAATGCCTATATTGATTACAATAATTTTCATTTGCTGCACTATACTGTGTGGCTGCATCGAAGAAGAGCAAGGGCAAATTGCAACAAATGAAAAGGATAATAAAGGAATCGAAAACTCCACTACCGAAGATTCAGAGGCATTACTTGTTTACTGTGGTGCAGGGATGAGAGAACCAATGGATGAAATTGGAGTACTCTTTGAGCAAAAATACGGCACCCCTGTGAACTACAACTATGCAGGTTCCAATACGCTTTTGAGCCAGATAGAACTTATACAGCAGGGAGACGTCTACATGCCGGGAGCAACCTATTATTATGAGGTTGCAAACGAGAAGGGTTTTACAGATTATGAGCAATTTGTTGCATACCATATTCCGGTTATCACGGTGCCAAAAGGAAATCCTGCAGGCATCACATCCCTAGAGGATCTCGCAAAACCAGAAGTGAAGGTTATACTTGGAGACCCCAAAGCGTGCGCAATTGGTGTACTTGCGAATTCAATACTTGAAAAGAATGGTATATCTGATGAAGTACTGGAAAATGTGGTCACATACGGTGCCACAGTTAATGAACTTGTTATATATATGTCCATGGGACAGGGTGATGCATCTATAATCTGGAAGGATCTTGTTGTGAACAATGAATTGTTCGATGTTGTGGAAATATCGGAGGAACAGAACACAATCAAAATTATCCCGATTGCCACACTGACATGTTCCAATAATAAGGATACTGCAAGCAAATTTGTAGATTTTGTAATTTCCACAGAAGGAAAAAAAATTTTCGAGAAACATGGTTTCACAACATACCCTGATGAAAGATACGAATATGTAGAATAAATCCAGAATCTAGCAGGCACATCAAAACTTCATGTGCAAAACCATGGAGATATTACAAAAAAATGTTGATCCGATTAAATGATTTAAAGTTTAGGATTCTTACAATTTCATTTACACTACTCCTGAGTATATTTATCCTGTCTTTGATTCTATGCATTGTTACACACACAAGTCTGCATATATTATTGTCAAGTGTTGTATCCAAGGACATTCAGTTCGCAATAAAACTGAGTTTGGTCACATCCATAATATCCACATTGATATGCATCGTTGTTTCGATACCCGTGTCGTAT
>JAFGOO010000103.1 GCA_016926455.1 Methanosarcinaceae archaeon
ATAGAGAACATACTAATGTTGTGTTGGGATATTAAGCCTCTCATCCCCCATCTTACGAAAGGGGACTTCTCGGCTTAAAAGTTAAATTTTATTACCTATAGGTAATTATTGCCTATTCAGTTACCTCAGTGTACGAAATAAAAATAGGAGACGTAATTAATCCACCTTCTGAAAACGGTGATCTTCTTATTACAACGATGATAAACCTTTTTTAGACTATAAATCAGTGCATGCCATTTACACGGACACGGTTGTTGACTTCAAATTTCCGTTCAAATTCCGGGTATAGTTCTGAGTTATCTTTCAACTCACAAAATACTTCATGTCTCGGACTGATAATGACTATATGCGCAGGAGGGTGAATCTTTTTTAACCTATTGATTGCCGCACCTGCATGATTCTCCAGTTCCACCAATGCTGCAGAATTACATCTGGCTTTTAGAGGTACCCCCATGACATTAACAAGAAGCCTGTCAGCATAAGTAGGTTCAATACGTTTAGGATTGGACGAAAATCGCATTCTTCCATAATGCTCTAAATCATGCAATGCTATTTTTATCTTGTCCGAATCGTCTGCCCGGACTATTGCAAATGAGTTCATTTTTTTACACCACCATCAAATCCACTATTAAATGAATATTTCCCCAGTTGAAATAGGACTTCACACTATAAAAATCATTGCATGTAAAATATTTAATATATTTATTTTTTATCATTGATCAGACTTATTTCCATCAAAATTGGAGATATCAGATTTCCAATCAATTCTTACTATTCATGCACGACTGTTTTTAGATCCTGTAAAAATTCATTTATATTTTCATTTGTAAGATGTGGCATCAGAACGAGTCTCAGGGCGCGAGGTTTTCGTATTATGGATACCTCCCACTTATATTCCTCGCGAAGTTTCTTTCGAACATTATCTGCATCTGGCACGTCAAGAGCCACAACGTTCATTATAGGCTCGATCAAAGTTCCAATTCCAATTTCTGCGGCTCCGTTTACAAGTTCTTCTGTAAAGGTCATACATTGTTTTATTATACGCCTGTAACCCTCTTTCCCAAGATGTTTCATTACCGCATATGCTGCAGCAACAGCTGCGCCACTTCTTGTACCTGTGAGGGAATACTGAGTATCGATGGTGAGGTATGGTGTGTGGGTCTGAAGCTGGTGCATCAGGTCGATATCCCGGAAAAGAAGCCCACCTGAAGGTATTGTACCGAGTCCCATTTTGTGAGGATCAAGTGCCATGGTGCTGACTCCTTCTAGTGAAAAATCAAATGGATATTTTTTTTCTAAGAAAGGAATCACAAAACCGCCAAAAGCGGCATCTACATGTAAAAAAAGGTCTTTTTCAACCGCAAGTTCTGATATCTCATCTATCGGATCGATCTGTCCAAATTCGGTTGAACCTGCTATGGATACAAGTCCTATGGTGTTCACGTCAACCAGTTTTCTCATAGAATCCATATCCACTTTGAATTCATTATCTAATGCAGCCTTTTTAATCTCGATTCCCAGAATGTTTGTGATCTTGTCAAAGGAGAAATGGGCTGACTCGGGTACGACCACGTTTGGTTTTGATATTCTGGACGCATTTCTAATGGCACGAAGCGCCTGGATATTGGACTCAGTTCCACCAGTTGTTATGTATCCATGAACTGATGAGGCATGAAGTAAATTGCCCATCATGGATATAACTTCATTTTCAAGATCATATGTTCCAGGGAACAGCCCGAAATCCCCCAGATTAGATTCGATAAACTGCATGTGGGCAGTGACTGCAATTTCATGTGGATGTGTACACATGGAACTGAATACACGCTTATATGTGGTGTCGCGCTTCCGTGCCTTATTCAAAAAAGTGAATATCTCTTGTTCTGTTAATCCTTTTTCATTCATATCTAACCAAGATACGAAAACCTGTTTAAATTGATTGTGTTTTAAATATGTATTGAATATCTACTTTGCAAGGATGCCTGAATTATCGGGATAATTATTTTACAATCGAGAAGCTCATAAGAATAAATTAATATTAGATACATGTCTTTGTTACGAATATTACTCCATATTCCATTTAATCCGAGGAACTTTCGATGATCACAAAAGAAGATGTAGAACATATTGGATGGCTTGCACGCATCGAAATTGATGTGCTTGAAGCCGATACATATGCTGCACAGTTAAACTCTGTGCTGGACTATTTCGCCCAACTGGACGAAATCGATACAGACGATGTTTCTCCAACCTATCATGTAGTGGATGTGGCAAATGTATTCAGAGAAGATGTTGTGGTTGAATCGCTTTCACAGGAAAAGGTACTTGAAAACACTGAACATAAGCAGGAAGGCTATTTTAAGGGGCCGAGGATCTCATGAGGTAATTGTATGGCAGAATGGATGAGCATCCTAGAAGTTAAAGAAAAAATAGAAAGCACATCTTCTCAAGAGGTCACTGCATCCTACCTTGAGACAATAGGCAAAAGCAAAATAAACGGATTCGTGACGCTCTGGGATGGTGCAATATCCCATGCGAGGGACATTGATACAAAAAATCACAACGGTGTGCTTGCCGGAGTACCCATTGCAATCAAGGATAATATCTCTACAAAGGGGATACAGACCACATGCAGTTCAAAAATCCTTGAAGGTTATGTGCCACCATACAATGCGCATGTGATTGAACGCCTGATCAAATCAGGTGCTGTGATCATCGGCAAAACCAATATGGATGAGTTTGCCATGGGCACATCTACTGAGTCCAGCTACGCAGGTCCGACCCTAAATCCTTGGGATATGGATCGAGTGCCTGGAGGTTCATCCGGTGGTAGCGCTGCAGTGGTTGCGGCAGGTGAGGCTCCAATATCACTGGGTTCGGATACTGGTGGTTCGGTCCGGTGCCCTGCTGCATTTTGTGGGGTGGTAGGATTAAAGCCAACATATGGTTCAATTTCAAGGTACGGGCTAATATCCTATGCTAACTCGCTGGAACAGATTGGTCCACTGGCAACAAATGTCAGTGATATCGCAATTCTCATGGATGTGGTGGGTGGATACGATCCTCGAGACAGTACCTCCATCAAGAATGAAACAGTACATCAAGATTCTCTTGTTGATGATGTGTCGAGACTTAAGGTTGGTGTACCTGATGAATATTTCTCAGAGGGTATCGATTCATCTGTTGAAAAATCGATCTGGAATGCTATTCATAAGTTCGAAGACATGGGCGCCACATGGGAACGGGTTTCCATGCCTCATACAAGATACGCACTTGCAGCATACTATATAATTGCCATGAGTGAAGCTTCGTCCAACCTTGCACGTTTTGATGGGACACGTTATGGGTTTAATGAAGAGGGAGACAACTGGCACGTGATGGCATCAAAGACCCGAGCATCCGGTTTTGGTGATGAGGTGAAACGCAGGATTCTGCTTGGTACCTACGCACTCTCAGCAGGTTATCATGACAAATACTACTTAAAAGCCCTTAAAGTCCGTACACTCGTCAAGCAGGACTTTGAGAAAGCAATGGCCAGAACTGATGTGCTTATAGCTCCGACAATGCCCACCCCGGCATTTAAGATCGGAGAGAAGATAGAAGATCCGCTGTCCCTTTACCTTACAGATGTCAACACGGTTCCGATCAACCTTGCAGGTGTACCATCCATTTCCGTACCCTGTGGATTTGCAGATGGTCTGCCGGTAGGACTTCAGATAATTGGGAGCCATTATGATGAATCTACCATCATAAGGGCTGCATATTCTTTTGAACAGAACACTGATTACCATACCAGAAGACCAAAGGGGGTAGAATAATGGCATACAAGAACCCTGAAGGAATTATGATCGGTCTGGAAATACATGTCCAGCTAAATAAACTGAATAGCAAGATGTTCTGTGGATGTTCGACAAAATACCATGAAGTAGAGCCTAATACCCATGTATGTCCGGTCTGTCTCGGACTGCCGGGTTCTATGCCAGTCATCAATGAACAAGCTGTTGAGTCTGCCATGAAGGTAGGGCTGGCTCTGAACTGTGAGATTGTACAACAGACTCAGTTCCACAGGAAAAACTACTACTACCCCGACCTTCCAAAAGGATTTCAGATTACCCAGTACGATTATCCGATTGCAAGCAAAGGTAGAATTGTTATAGAGGGCGAAGACGGCGAGCTTGTGGTAAGGATCACGCGAGCACATATGGAGGAAGACCCTGGACGGTTGGTGCATATCGGCACCATTGACAAATCTAGAGGAACCCTTATAGATTACAACCGTTCCGGAATGGCGCTTCTTGAGATCGTCACAGAGCCGGACCTAAGGAGTCCTAAGGAAGCACGGCGTTTTCTTGACAAACTGCGGAATATCCTAGAATATCTTGATGTGTTTGACAGCACACTTGAAGGTGCTATGAGGGTGGACGCAAATATATCCCTTGCAGGTGGATCGCGCGCAGAGGTCAAGAACATATCTTCACACAAAGGTGCAGAAAGGGCGCTATTGTATGAGATCATGCGCCAGAAAAACCTGCTTCGGAGAGGTGGGAAGGTTATACAGGAAACACGCCACTTTGATGAGTCACGTGGGGTCACGATCTCACTCCGGACAAAAGAAGAAGAGCATGACTACCGTTATTTCCCTGAGCCTGACCTTGTACCAATGCGTGTAGCAGACCGTACATCAGGGATATTGGCAATGCTGCCGGAACTTCCGGATGCAAAACGAGAACGTTTCATATCACAGTATGGCATCACAGATATGCATGCAAAGGCGCTGACTTCTGAGATACGGATCGCAGATTTCTATGAACAGGTTGCTGCAAAGGTTGAGTATAAAGACGGTGCGGCATGGGTTGCCGATGTACTCAAAGGTGAATTAAACTACCGTGACCTTACAGTTGAATCATTCACTGTGGATAATATGGTTGAGATTATCAAGATGGTCACACATAACAGCATTACCGAAAAAAGCGCGGTCGATGTGATCCGGACAATACTGGATCACGGTGGCACACCTCTTGATATTGTAAAGGAGAAAGGTCTTCTTAAGGTCGAGGACGATGTTGTTAGTAAAGCTGTGTTTGAAGTGATCAATGAAAACGGTAAAGCTGTTCAAGACTATCTTGACGGCAAGGAACAGTCTCTTAATTTCCTAGTAGGGCAGGTAATGAAGAAAACCCGTGGACGTGCTGATGCCAGGGATGTACGTGAGATAATGCTTGAGAGAATAAAAACTTGATCTGGTTTTTCGGACTAATGGTAACAAATATCTAATAGAAATGGTTATCAGATTTGTTATCATGTTTTGTATCAAAAAGAATTAATAAAAGCGATCACATAATATGAATTGATCATATCAAAATTCTCAATGAGGATAGAAATATGGTCTGGCGGTGAAATACCAGTTGCAAAATTAAACTGCAATAGGTGTAAGAACCCAAAACCCAGAAAGGTTTTGGCAGTTAAATGCAGCATGGTAAGTAAGCTGATATAGTTCAAAGGAAAGAGAGAAATAGGGGAAACGAAGGGGATGGACTATAATCAGGGAACCTGTTAAACAGGTTCTATCCACCGCCAAAATATTCTGATTTTATTCTGATTTTTGATTTTCACCCCAAAACAATTATATGCATTAAAATGTATGTAGCCTGCCAGATAGGCATTCAATTAGAAAGGTGAAAAAATGGCAAGATTTCCAGAAGCAGAAAACAGGATACTCAACAAGAAAATCTGCATGAACTGCAATGCCCGAAATGCTGTCAGAGCAACACGATGCAGAAAATGCGGTTACAAGAATTTACGTTCAAAATCCAAGGAAGTAAAGGGCGGCTGATCTAAGTTATGCGAGTGGAGAAGTACCTCAACGATATCATAGAACGCGATGGTACAGCCCACTTAACACTTATCGATCCAGCATCACAATCTCCTGATGAGTCTGCAAGTATTGCATTTGCGGCGGTGGAAGGGGGCACGGATGCGCTCATGATCGGTGGTTCAACTGGAGCCGGAGGCATACTGCTTGACCAAACACTTTTTAAGATCAAAGAACAGGTAGAAATACCTACAATTCTTTTTCCTGCAAGTATAGCCGGTATAAGTAGTCATGCTGATGCTATATTTTTTATGAGTTTGCTGAACTCTCGAGATATTAGTTATATAACTACAAATCAGGCAATGGGTGCCCCGCTTGTTTACAAATATGGAATTGAACCAATTTCAATGGCATATCTGGTTGTGGAACCTGGAGGAACGGTTGGGTGGATTGGCGATGCAAAACTAATCCCAAGAAATAAACCAGAGATAGCTGTTGCCTATGCACTTGCAGGTAAGTATCTGGGAATGCATTATACATACATAGAAGCAGGTTCAGGTGCGAATAAGCCCATATCCCCTCAAATGATCGGTGCTTTAAAAAAGATTCTCGGTGAAAACAAACTAATCGTCGGAGGTGGTATCCGAAACGGCAGTACTGCAAAGATATGTGCCGATTCAGGCGCCGACATGATCGTGACCGGAACAATCGTCGAAGAGACCACAAATGTGACCGAAAAGATCAGAGAACTGGTATACGCAATCAAAAGATAATGGTTTAGCATTTGTCTGTCCAACCTATATTTTTGCTGAGGAGCTTATGTATTCAAAAAGTAGAACACATGAATTATATAGGTTAATTACCATCAAAAGATGGAAATCTATCAATAATATTATTTAAAAATCCCACAAATCCAGGGGAGGTACTTTGATGCTTAAAGTTAATGATATCGTGAAAGACTATGAAGTCAATTCTGAAAAAATTAGAGTTCTGGATCACATTAATTTCAATGCAGTAGATGGGGAGATCATTGGAATTACCGGAAAAAGCGGCAGTGGGAAATCCACTCTTCTGAGAATTCTTCGCGGTGTGGAGCCTTTCGGAGAAGGAACAATCGAACTCGATGGTAATTTGATAACACCGGAATCGGGGATTGATGGTATAAAGTTCCTTGGTAAGAACACTGCAATCCATCTGCAGCGTAACTTTGGACTCTGGACTGGACCGGCATATGAAAACATCGTTCGGAAACTAAGTTACCTGTCCGTGGGGCATGAATCGTTGCCATCAAAAGACGCCCCGTATTTTAATGATATGTATGAAGAGTCTCTGAAGTACCTAAAACTTGTTGGACTGGAACATAAAGCTCAGCATTCCTCAAACCTCCTGAGTGGCGGTGAAAAACAGAGGCTTATACTTGCCCGCCAGCTTGCTGCTAGGCCACGCTTGCTACTTCTGGACGAGCCTGTTACGATGACAGGACCGGACACTAAACAGGAAGTCATGGATGTAATTAAAGACTTGAAGAATACTCTGAATATCCCAATCATTGTTGTCTCACACCTGCCCGAAATCCATATTTATCTTGCAGACCGCCTTATTTACCTTGAGGATGGGAGAATTGTCGAGGATGGAGAACCCAAAGTTGTACTAAAACATTTCCTTAAAGACCTCAAGCCGAAGGTAGAACTTGCACCGGTTAAAAAGAAAGAAGTCTGCATAAAGGTGGAGAAACTATCAAAACGTCTTGCTCTTTTCCGTATGGGTGAACTACTGAAGTTCGACGACCTTTCACTTGATATCAATAAAGGGGAGATACTTTCCTTCATAGGTCCGTCAGGTGCAGGAAAGACTACGCTTCTTAAGATGATAGAAGGACTGGTGGAACCAAAGGCTGGAGAGGTACGCTACCTTCATGAAGGCGAATGGCTGGATATAACGCGTTATAGTCGGAAACGTATGGAACTGCGTCGTAAAATCAGCATTATGCATCAGGAATTTTCACTTTCATTGCATTCTACTATTAGGCAGCAGATTGCATTCAAGCTCAGCATGAAAAAGGAAGGTGCAATTGACTATGCACGGACAAAGGCTGAAGAACTTGGTCTCACAGATGAGATGCTAGATACCGTATATCAGCTACCGGATATGAAAAGCGAGGAAAGAGAACAGGCACTTAAGGATATGGGACTTCCGGATGATATATTTTCAAAGTTGTTCCCCCAAGTTCCAAATACGGATGTGGAAAAATACTCAATACCTATCTTTGACGCATTGAACCTTCCTCTGGAGATACTTGATAAGATACCGTACCAGATAAGCGGGGGCGAGCATGTAAGGGCTTTCATTGCACTGGCACTGGCAACATCCCCAGATATCCTGATGCTGGATGAGCCGTTCGGTGACCTTGACCCTGTGACGCTTAGAGATGTGACCAATTCACTGAAGACTGTCAACAAAATTTTAGGCACTACTATCGTTCTTGTTAGCCATCATATGGACTTTGTGAAGGAGGTTGCCCATAGGACTTTGCTGATAGACAATGCCGCCATAATCATGGATGGAAAACCCGACGAAGTATGCCAGTATCTGATCGATAGAAGTAATGCCGCATACCTTGAGCACACGATAGAAGAATTAGCAGAATAGGCATCCTTTGCCTGTTCTCTAAACAATTACTCCATTTTTATAAATCTGAGTATTATATATTAATGCTTATCAATATTCTTTAATTTTTATGTATCGATGATTGTTCGTTATCGGCATGTGTTTTGAAAGTGCTTATAGGGGCAGTAATTTTTTAAAAGAAGAATATTTTTATGATTCTCAAAAAGAGCGGAATCTGACGAAACAGAGTTATTAGAGTCTTATAAAAGACATATGTTTATGGACAAAAACGCCTGTAACAATCAAAGCCATTAAAAACCAGATTGTTTGCATTATTCCAGCTTGTAGATCGGTACCAATTAACCATGCATGAATAAAAACCAATAAAAAACCAAGATAATTCAAATAATGCACTTTCTTCCAGTATCGAGGTATTTTTTTTCTGATGATGCTCACTAAAATAGCTGCCAAGAAAAGATAAATTGCAAATCTTCCTGCAAATATCATGAATTGTTTTAGGGGAAAGAAGATAGGTATAAACACATATGGACTGTTTATTTTAAATGCGAACGCAATGGGATGAATAAACATAAACATAACCCCTACTCTTGCAAGAAGGTGATGTATTTCGATGAAACTTTTCCCAAAATCTGTTTTCATCTGTGCCATATATTTATATCTAATATTGTAGGTAAGTACATTAAGGTGTAAATATGGCATTTGGAAATATTGACAACTGGATAGAGAGACACAAAGATGATATAGACGGCAATGGAAAAAAGATTTACACGTGCATCCTTGATATGATGGAAATTGACGGCCTGTCCTACCATACTAAAACTTCTAATCTTGAGAATATAAAAAGGATAGGGGTATTGTGTCCTGAAATCAACTATTTCAAACTCACCGATGATGATATCCAAAAGATACAAGTTTCGATTGTTAAAAAGCATAAAAATAAGAAAACTGTTCGAAATTTAAAAAACACTTTAAGAAAGTGGTTGCAGTGTTCGAATCAATCTGAACTTTTAAATTTGGTTAAGGCTGTAAACACCAAAAGCGCCGACAAATTACCCGATGATATGCTGACACCGCAAGAGATTGAACTTATGTTGGATCATTGCACCACCACAAGAGACCAGGCGATAATCGCCTTGCTTTATGACAGTGGGTGTAGGGTTGGAGAGCTGTTATCTATGAGAGTTAGAGACGTGGAATTTGACGATAATGGCGCAATAGTCACCTATCCAGAGGGGAAAACTGGATGGCGTAAGAATCGTGTAGTATACGCAACAGCCTATTTGCGTCAATGGTTGGCGAACCATGAATACAAAAACAATCCAGAAGCACCTTTATTTTATTCTTTGCGAGGAGAGATCATAGACAAGAATAAGGATGCATCACCAGAGAATAAAAGATTAAAGGGATTGACTGGTGAAGCTGTAAGGCGGCAGCTGCATATAATAGCTACAAATTCAGGTATCAAAAGGCGTGTACACCCTCATTTATTCAGGCATACCAGGGCGAGTGAGTTGGCAAACCACATGACCGAACAACAATTAAAGAAGCACTTCGGCTGGGGTGCAGGCAGTAACATGGCCGCTCTATACGTTCACCTTTCAGATCGTGATGTAGAAAAAGCTTTTTTGAAGGCAAGCGGAATAAAGGTCACAGAGGACGAAGATAATAGACCGCAACCAATTAAATGTCCACGATGCAGAGAATTTAACCCACCGCAGGCCGCATATTGTTTCAGGTGTGGTTTAATGTTGTCACAGAAATTGGACAAAGAAGTAAATGAAGTTATGGAAGCCCTTAAAAAGAGAATAATGGATGATCCTAGTTTTTTGGTTGCCGCACTTAACAACCAAAAACCCTGATTTTTGCGGCATTTTTTACTTTTTTTATGGTTTTTGTGGTTTTGTTTATAGTTTACATTTCTATGTGAAATGAAACTTAATCAATTCTTACGCATGTTGTTGATTTTGACTGGACTGTATTATTTATCTGTCATTTGTATACCACATATTGTTTACATTTCTTATTGAATTGTCAACAATATCGATAGCAGAAGGCACTAAAAATAAGGAAAGATATATATCTTACATTTGATGATATTACTATATTGTAGCAAGGTGGTTAAATGTTTGATGAAACAATCGTTAGAAAAGTGCAAGAAACACAATATGCAAAAACGATCTCTCTGCCATCTCAAATCTGTGAAAAGTTAAGGATAAAGAAAGGATCGTTCATGTGTATCGAATTGATTGATGACAAGATTGTTATGACACCAGCCACGCTGATCCGCCAAGATGCTGTCGTGGCTGGTGCGGTGAACAAAACCCACGCAAAGGTAGGAGTTGCTCATGGCTAATTCTATTGATTCGGTTATAAATATTTCGGGTTCTGATTGGGCGAAGGACTTGACAGCTAGGTATCCAGATGCTGTGAAATATGTTTTGAAACATGGTTCCCCGATTGAAAAAGCACTAGTTGAACACGTTGTTAGGGTTTCAAGGGGGTGATGCTATGAAAAAAGTAGATGCTGGCACCCCGCTAGAAGTGCCGACAGCAAACAAAACAAGAGTAAAAGGTCAAAAATACCATAGGTGTTCTTCCAATATAAAAGTTGTGGCTGTTACTGATTATGCACCAGACGAACTATTTTTACCACTCGAAGAAGCAGCCCATCGTTGTGGAAGGCATCCATCGAAACTGCGGGAACTCATCAACAAGGGTAAACTACCAGTCGTTGAAAACTCCATTGGATTGAGACGAATTCCAGAATGTGAACTATACCGCCTTCGAATACGGAGGTACTGAGTTATGTCTGATATCAGAGACAAAGTAAAAGACAGACTCAGCATAATCGATATTGTTGGGGATTACATAACGCTGACAAGGGAAGGTGCCGTTTACAAAGGCTCAAAACCGCCAGTACAAAACACTGGAAAAAGTTTAATCGTGTATCCTAATACGGATTCTTTCTACGACTGGAAAAATAAATACGGCGGTGACGTTCTAAACGCAATCGCTCATTTTGAGGATTTGGACATTAATGAACATTTTACAGAAATATTGCGGATTGCTGCAAGGAAAGCAGGCATAGAATATCAAAAACAAGATCTTGACGTTGATAAACTCAGAGAGAAACAAAACATCCAAACCCTGTATTCAAACGTTGCCGAGTTTTACCACTCCAACCTGACCAACGAATTATACGAGCTGATTTTTAAAAAGTGGGGAATCACAAAAGAAACCGTTGATTCATATAAAATCGGATTCGCACCAGTCAATAATAAAAGAAATTCAATATTGGAAAAAACAGAAGGTGTTGACAGAAAGACACTGATCAAATCTGGACTTGTTTTTAATTTCGACGGTCGGCTTGTTGACTTTTACAATGGTAGAATCGTCTTCCCATACTGGAAAAATGGGAAAGTAGTATATTTCATAGCCAGGAAGGTTGAAGTACTCACACCAGAAAACGAATATGAGAAAGCTAAATACAAAAAACTCCTGACTCCAAAAAACCGATCTTATATAAGTGAAGTTGCAGGAAACGATTATCTTTATGGTGAGGACTCGCTCAAAGGTTCTGACTACTGCATCATTACTGAGGGGGTAACCGACTGTATAACATTGCTGCAAAATGGTTACACGTCTATAAGTCCAGTGACCGTAGGATTTAGGGAAACCGATTACCCAAAACTGTTATCAGTGGCCAGAAAATTAGAGACTGTATATGTCTGCAATGATGACGAAATAGGGAAAGCGGGCATTAAAGGTGCTCTTAAAACAGCTAGATTCCTGAATGAAAATAATGTTTATGTCAAGATCGTCACTTTGGGAAGAGACGAAGGGCAGGAAAAGATAGACGTTGCAGAATTTTTGAGGGATAAGGGAAAGGACAAGCTAGATGAAAGAATCGAAGAAAGTCTGGAATTGTGGGAATTTGTATTAAATGAAATAAATATTTCGTCGTTAAAACCTGTAGATAAACTGAGGACTGCTAAAAAATATTGCATTGATGAACTTTCAGATATGGATCAATCAGAAAGAAAGACAATCATAGATTACAACGTCAAAGACGCATTTGGATTCAAGTCCACTGATATGGCGTCATTGATAAAGGACGTAGAGCAGGCAATAAAAAAGAACAATGATTCTAAAAAAGAAGTTGTCGAAACATCATCAACTCCGGATATAGACGAAGCAAAGGAAGCAATCAGAAAAAAAGCAATTGACATAATGGAACATGGCGAACCAGTGAAGTTTATTTTAGACACATTTAGCACTATTCATGTAGGAGACGAAGAAACCGCAAAAACGTTACTGGTGTCAATTGGTTGCCAGTCAGTTAAGAATAGTGAAGGCATACAGCCAAAAGTATCCGGTGGGTCGGGGAAAGGGAAAACACATTGCTGCAAAGCTATGTTATGGTTAATTCCACCTAAATACGCAATTTCAACCACATTAAGCGATAAAGT
The DNA here is from genome assembly GCA_016926455.1 of Methanosarcinaceae archaeon. Lineage (GTDB taxonomy): Archaea > Halobacteriota > Methanosarcinia > Methanosarcinales > Methanosarcinaceae > JAFGQV01. Next base: position 12,907 of record JAFGOO010000103.1, read on the forward strand.
AATCTATTACATGGATATTCCAGAAGGTTCTATAATTTTCTCAGATGATGTGAATTTAAATGAAACTATGGAAGGTGTGATAAAAAGGTCAACTACAAATTATCAAGTAGGAGATACCCATACCACACTAGACGGTAACCGAAACGTTCAAAGTTTAACTATTCCTCCTCGTGTTTCATGGTGGTTAACATCTGTAAACGATGAACAAAGCATACAGTACTTAAATAGAACTTTTGGGGGAGATGTTAACGAAACAGAAAAGCAAGATAAAGACGTTATGAACTTCCAGTTAAAACTAGCTGCAAATGGGTTAGATGCATATCCACTAAATGAAGATATTCTGATCTGCAGAGAGATAATAGAAGAAGTAAAAAACCACCTATTCAATGTAAAGATACCATATGCTGAAGTAATTAAATGGGTTGACCCATCAAACAGACGAAATTTGAACATTTTTCTTGATATGATCAAAGCGTTTGCGGTGTTCAGGTTCAAGCAGCGGGTTATAGAAGACAACTTCCTTCATGCTATAATAGACGATTTTGATGATGCAAGTGTTTTGTACTCATGTAGAGCAGAGAATCAAGGACTCAAAATAAACAACAACGAAAGAAAACTGGTTAAATTCCTACAAGAAAGAAGAGCCGCAGACACAAAAGAAATACAAAAAGCGTTAAAGATTTCACAGGGAACGGTTCACAACTTGCTACATGGCAGGAAGGAAACTGATGATAGCGGGCTTTTGGGTAAAACGAATATGATTACTTGTGAGGATGTTACGGTTGACAATGGGAACGGATTAAGGACTAAAAAATATATTTACAGATATATTGGTGAGGATGTTTTTAAAACATTCGAAAATAAAGTAGTATACATAGAAAACGATGACAGGAACAACTATTACAACTATTACACGACTATTACACGACTATCAAATAATGAAAACAATATCAATAGAACCATTATTACAGATATTACAGATATAAAGAGTATTAATGAAAATAATAATAATGGGAACGATGATAGTCCTATATTTTCAAGTGCTTATAATACGTGTAATAGCTGTAATAGTGGTAATAATGAGGCTACCGCAACTATTACATCAAAAAATAATGATGTAATAGTCGTAACCGATAGTGAAAACATTTTATTTATGGATATAAAAACGTTTGTTGGAGGCAGAAGTGACCAGAGAAAACTTAGAGCAAATAGAGAATATCAAAAAATGGCTTTTGCTTTCTGTGAAGCACATCGGGGCGTATACACGCTAGCAGTCGTTAAACCAATGATAGAAAAGATGGCGGAGTGTGGGGAAATATGACACCCCATGGAAGAGATCAACCCACAACCAGCGACATCGTGTTGAAGATGTTTGATAACTGGTCAGATTTGCCAAAGCTATATGACGCTGCAAAGGTGCGATATGCAAAGACGCAGGATATCAAAATGAATCGTATAGGGGATTCATACGCTGTTATTCTGGTCGCTGGGATGCTGTTGGAATCGGTTTTTGATGATTTTGGAATTGAGACTGTTAATCCTCATGAAGTAGTGGATTACTTTTATGAGAAAAGTTCGAATGATTCCAGGACCGAGAACTACTCGGTAAGAGCATTGCGTATAGTGATGGATTGGACAATTAGTAAAAACATGTGTTTCAGAGATCATAACGCAGAAAGCACCAAAAAATCGTATGATTTCTACGGATGGTTGAACGTTGATAATGCATATCATGACTTCATTACATCGGAGTTAAGGAAGATGCTTATCGTTTCTGGGTTCGAACCAACGAGACTAATTAATGATTGGTATGAGGACGGTTTGATAATAGCTGATAATGGAAGAAAAGACAAGAAAGTTTCGAAGGATGGTAAAATAATAAGGGTTGTTAGATTTGCAAGGAGTAAGATAGACGATGTTCTTAGTCAGTAATGGTACAGTTGGTACATACGATGGTACAGTTTTATGTAAATTTATTAGAAAAGTATATAATAAAATCAATAACAGTATACATGATAATAATAGGATATATAATAACTGTACCAACTGTACCAAATGTACCATCATATTTTACAACTTAGTATTTTCTCTATTATTCTCTATAATATGCATGAAAGTGTTGGTACAGTTGGTACATTTGGTACGAATGCTATCAAGAGGCTTAATTTTTGATAAAAAAGGATGGTCCATTGATGGTCCATTGGACCAAGTGGTGATATAAAATGTCAGAATTTATTAAAAATTACCTAAAAACCCTCAATGAATTAAACCATCCAGAGCAATATAAAAAAGAAGTCATGGATGTGAAACCTCCGGAAGAAAACAAAACACATGATAAAAAGAAATCATCTAAACATGAAGTGTGTAATGTTTGTGGGCAAGATGCACGTAACAAATCGGAGATAATCGATTATAGCACAGGAAGAAAAGAATTAATGTTGCTACATTGGTGTGATTTTTGTTATCGTGAATATACCAAGACCGGAGTATATCACCTAAAAAAGAACACTCCTCCACAGGAAGAAACAGTTAAGAAAATAAAAACATTCGTCACATGCAATAAGGACCAAGAATCTAAACGGATTAGCCGAAAATATCAAGATATTGCTTTTGACTTTTGCAAAGCACATAAAGGAGTATATGACAAACCATCAGAAATTAAAGAACTGATTGAAAAGATGGCGGAGTGTGGTGAAATATGAAACGTGAACGAGAAGAGCCACTAACAACAGATGACGTTACAACTCTTTATCCAGATATTGAAAATATGATATGTGATGCAGTAAAATCACTATCTGAAAGGGGCTACGTCACCACTTCCAACAATATATTTCATGAATTGCATTTAGCGAAGGTCACCAGGCGACATATCTACAATATTGTTAAAAGGATGAATCGAGAAGGAAAACTCATATCAAAATTGCGACAATCGAGTGTTAGAAAACTTGTTTTTTTCATTCCAGTCTAGTCTATTTTTATTTTTCCTTTTCTATATATTTCCTTCTCTTCTTATTGTTTTTTGGCATAATCTATATATACTCTCAAAACATAATATATATTACTGTTGAGATATAAATATAATGTTATAAATATATATAAAGTGATAAAGGGAAGCGGTGAACATGAAAGCAATTAATTTGATACTGGTCGCAATGCTTTTGATAACCATTGCAGGTACAGCAAGTGCGGAAGAAAAGAAGTTCAATTCAGTTTCAAGTACTGACTGGAATTTGAACGGCAAGATTTCAGTAGACAAAAATGCCGACCAGACAACATTAAAGTATAACGAAAAAGCCAAATCAATATCAATTAAATCAAGTGTCCATGAAACTAAGACAGTCAAAATAAAAGGTTCTGATCTTAAGAACCTGTTAGGCACGCAGGGCGGAGTATTGGGGATAACTCACATTTCGGACGATGGCAAGATTTCGAACTATCTTAAGCTTTATTCGGTGGATGTGGATGGATATGTTTATCTTGATTTAGAGTTCTCCGAGAATATCATTTCAGGATTCACAGGACACACTGTTTACACCGCTAATAATGTAACAGGCGACACCACTATTAATTTTAGTGAATCTATGGACGTATCAAGCCTGAATTGCTCGATTACACCCTTCGCAAATTGGCAGAAGTATTTTATTGTTAACATAACGTGTGCGAGTGATTACAACGGCGTGTATGCACTGACCAACAGCGAATACACAATGACAGCAGACGAATTTAGTTCTATTGATGTTGATGGCGGCGGTCAGCCAATAATTAATGTCACCTATTCCAATGGCACATCAATACCCTTCTATGCGTCAGTTTGGGCAGCAAGGGATAACTATACTTTGTTATTGAATGGTACTTTGCCAAGTGGTACGAACTTATACACGATAAAATATAACACCACATCATACGCCACAAGTGCAGGAAACGAGAATAATATCTACAGTAGTACGGTTATATCCCAAAACAAAAGCGTTACAGCAAGTACAGCAGTAGCAGGATATGAAGCTGTAAAGGCCAACGATGGGGATACAGCTACAGGATACAAAACTTCAGTTGATCATGCATATTGGGATGTTAACCTTTCAAGTAATTATGTGGTCGAGGACGTAAACATCTATAAGTTAGATGATGGCACAGGCGTACAATCTTCATTTAGATACGACATAGAATATTGGAACGGCTCTGCTTATGTGGATACCTCCGCCGCAGATATGCTTTATGCTGACGGTGGCACAAGTCCGGATATATGGTATAACTATTCTATTACTCCGGTCACTACAAGTATAATTAGGTGGCAAATGAACTCTGCAACATCTAATTATGCAATGTTCCGAGAGTTGCAGGTTTACGGTTATCCAGTGGACGACTTCACGCCTGTTCTTAACAGTATGGATTCATACAATTCTACAGATTCGTTTTATGTCAATGTTTCGGTTACAGGCGACCACAACAACAGCATTTATTCAAGTGGGGAAAACAAGGTTTTCGATTTAATACCCACATCCGCAATAGATCATGTAGATATTGACACCAATTCAACCGATATGAGCTATAGCCTTACGTTGTATTGGACAGGCGACACCGTGCTTTATTCTGAAAGTGTAGATAATGGATATGCTAATATTACGGTTCTGTACACTCCGGCAGAAACCATAACGTCAGGTATCTTCAATGCCACCTATTCATTAATTGACTTTTCCGAACATGATTATATAGGTAGTTTATCATGCACGGTTGATGGGGCAGATAAAACCGCTTTCGCATCAAGAACTAATGAGGACGTGAACGTTTCAGTTTCAAACCTTGATACTTCTACACATTACATAAATTTCAGTATACCATTTAACCCGATCCCAGGCTTAAGCAGTCCGGCAGATTCCGCAAGCCTGAACTACACATATCCACCGTTAACCCATGATGTAGTATTGAATTGGACGGCGACCACTGGCATCTATTCGATTAGGGTTTACGAAGGTGCGAGTATTGTCTACCAATCGTCACCTACTACGAACACCGCCACCGCCACCCTTCCGGCAGGTTCGTATACCTGGAATGTAAGGGGATATGATGATGTGTTTGGGGAGTATTCGAGCTATGAAACAAGAAGTTTCAGTATTATAGATGAATATAATTACACTGATAACGAGACAGGAGTTCATGGCGTTGTTTATGAATCCCTTGCAGGAGTTGACACAGCAGTTAATGGGGCTTTGGTTACATGTTACAATGATACCTGGTCAGACGAATTGCTTACAGACGATAATGGTCACTATGAATTTTATAACATCAGCAACGGTACATACTATTTGACCGTCACAAAAGACCGTTATAACACACCGCAAACACAAATCGTAACAGTTGTTAGTAGTGAAATGTATTTAAAAAATATATACATTGAACGTAACACTGGTGAATATTATTCTCGTCATGATGTACAGTTCGTTGTAAGATCATTCACAGGAACTACGTATCCGAATGTTGAAGTTAATGCTTACATTGACTCTTCGAATGCATTGATGTATACCGACAGTACCGATAGCAGCGGTTCGGTTGTGTTTGCAGCAATGGATACAGATGTAAAATACAGGCTTACGTTCATAAATGAGTCTCAAAATATAGATGAAGAGCAGACACTTTATCCTGTTGACACTTATTATGATATTTTTGTATTTGGTGCATCATTGATTCCAGAGGATAGAGAAACAGAAGATATTTTGTTTGGTGCCTATGGAAGCACAATAAACCTGACAAGTGGATATATAAATGTTACATATAATGATACATCAGAATCAACAACATTAGCCGAAGTATGGGTTAATTATTCCAGCAATGGTACAAATGTTCAATCTGCAAATTCAACTAATGATACTGATAGCTGGTCATGGGTTGTAGCTGGTGGGAATGAATCATACATAGTTCATTTCAGGATAAACACCACAGAACTAGATGATCCACTGGATGTAACAAGGACAATATCATTTCATGATGTTGTAACAGTGGGATTGGGTTATGATTCAGCCTGGAAATATCAATTTACAGCATGTTTTATACTTGTTGCCTTAGCACTATTGGCCAGTAGACAGAATGCAGAGAAGATGGCTGTCATACTCGTGTTGGCAGGTTGGGGATTGGTATCAATCGGCTGGCTTACTGTAGGACTATCAGCAGGCGAGAAACTCACGTTAGGATTAATGATGTTGTTGGGTACAGTAATCGCCTTCGGTGCCTCGATAAAAGCAGGAGAGGATAGGTAATATGCGAATATACCACATAGCTTTATTTTTCGCATTGATCGGTGTTCTTACTGGAATGGTAGACTACATCATGATAGATGCAGGTGGGGAAAACTGGTTTGAACAGGAACCTCCTGATATGGAATTGGTAAGTCTAACGTCTGATGACATTGACAGCATCCAGTTTGATGAAATGGGTGCAAAAGTAGACGACTCGATGAGCCTGATAAAATATACTAACATATTCTTGAAAGTATTGCAGGGTGTATTCTTGATCGTCACGATGCTAGATGATTTTCTAGTATACGATGTTGGTGGAGTCAACCTGTTCGCACCAGTGTTGGTTATGTTCCAGGGAGTAATCTATTTCATTTACATAACAGGTGCAGGACAGTTTATCCTTAACAGGAACATGAAGGGGATGGAGTAATGACTGTATTAGACGACCTGTTCAATGTAACATCACCGTTTGACATAGTGACAAATTACTACGATCTTGCGGAGTCAGTCACCAACGGACTATTCACAATGACAGCAATACCGCTAATTTTCTTTGCTAGCTGGTTACTGACAGGGAAAGTGGTTTTACCAGCCACACTATTCAGTATAATTGGTGGTTTTCTGCTAGCAGTAGCACCATTCGAACTAAAAAAAGTAGCTCTGTTAATGTTCGTGTTTGGTGTTGGCGGTCTTATATACACATGGTTTAAAGATAGGTGAAATTATGTCAATGAAAATGTTAAAAGATATACATGGTAATGTGGAGATGATACATCAAACCCTTATAATAGGCATCACTTTAGCAACTTTGTGGATCATAACTCTTGTAGTACCGCCAATATTCCAATTAATTCCAGCACTAGCAGCAACAATGGATACGGAAGGGCTTTATTATTTCGATGTTGTAGCAAAGTTCAATACTGCAATAAAGGCGTGGTATTTCTTTTTGATATTGTCTACTGCTGTAAGTTTCGTTCATCTAGGACTACTGGCAATCAAAAAACAGAGATACACAGGGGGCAATGAATATGAGTCTGATTTCTGATGAAAGAGCAGGGCTATTTGGTCTGTTCCTGTTCTTTGTTCTTATGATATTCGCACTTACAGTGTATGCAGTCGAAAAACCTGTCATTGATGAACTTGATGCAGCATTCGATGACGATTATCGTGATGCATACCTGACAACCGAAGGAAAAGAAACCGCAGACATGTTGAAATATATCCTTGAATCGGTTTTCGTGATTGGCGTGTTAATTGCAGGGGTAATTATGGTTATAAACAGATCAATATACAAAGGACGTGACAGTAATGGCTAAAAGAGGGGGTGTCGATTACGGACACAATCTAAAAGCCGCACTCCACGCAGGAGAGAGCGGCAGTTCGAGCAGTTCAAGCGGTTCTAGTTCATCCAACAACAAGGCTCACATGGTTGAGATGACAGAAGCGGAACGTGTTGCAAACCAGAAGATACTCACAACATCAGAAAGGGAAGCAATACAGGCACAGAAAGACAAAGTAAAAGCGGCAGCAATAGCGGCAGATGCGGAAGCAAACGCAAGATTACAATCTGCTGTAGAGTCTGGTCAAGTGGAGAGTGCGAAAGAAGCACTTAGAACAGTGGCAAGAGCCAACGCCAACGCTGCATCGATTGAAAGAGCATATGAAGCAGGTGCAATGGCAGAACCCACAAACACTTCTATAATACCAGAAAAGGATATGCACTGGACAGAAGCCCAAACATCATCACCGCAACCATCTAATGAGCCATACACTCCTGAGTTACCTCGTCTCAATGTTCCACCAGGCACAACGAGGGCTAGTTTGGTTCCATCTGTCAATACACAAACCAACTTACCCAAGCCTGACATGGGTAAAAAGGCACAACTTGAAGCACAACAGGCACAGACAAGGGCTACTTTGGAATTGCTACGCAGGGAGATCGAATCTGGTAGAACAACTCTTGATTCATATCCAATAGAGGACAATCAATTCCAGGGAACCGAAGCGGAATATGCAAGGTACGTTGACGTTCACGCAGAATATGAGAAGGACATAGCAGAATATAACAGACTGGTTGACCAGAACAACATACTCAAAAATGATATCAGACGTTCTTCTTATTTCGGTCTTGCTGGAATGCTGGAAGATTCAAACAAGTTCTACGCTGACAGGTTACCAGATTATGAAACTTTGGTTAAAAAAGCACACTTAGAAACCAATTCAAACAACCGTGTTCTCAATGACCTTAACGCATTTGCAAAAGGGGCTTATGAACAGGTTGCAGAACACCCCATAGAGACGGTGGGAACTGTTGGATTAGGTCTTGTAACTGCTGGTTCTTTCGCATTAGGCGGTAAAGTGGCCAGTGGTGTAGTTGGCTCGTCACTAAGTGCAGGAACCAAAAAAACAGCTAGTAATCTCATTGGTTTGGGGTTGGGTTCTCTTTATGTAGGCACTGAATACAAGGCGATAGCCGCACCAGTTGAAACCGAAGAAGGAGTGAGAGCACCTACAGAAACAGAGATGTTTGAACGTGCTGGCGGTGCAGGAGTTCGAGCAGGTGCTTTAGTTACTGGATTCAAACTTTACACTAAAACAGGTGGAGAATTACCTTTCAGTATTGCAAGATCGAACAAAGACCAGACACTTCTATTTAAAAAATCAGATGTGTATATGTCAGAACCTAAACCTGATTTTCTTGAAACACTCCCTTCGACCAGGCTTAGAAACCAAAACACTCCTAGGGTGTTCACTACTGGTGAAGGGGCATACAAGGATGTGTATCTTGAAATCCCAAAAGGAAAGGAAACGAAGTTTTTGAGAGAATATCCAACAGGCGAGTTCAAGAACATCAGATCGGGAAAAGAGAGTTTTCTTTCTTTTGAACCTATGGAATCAACTGGAAAACAGAACACTCTTGCTAGCATATCTAAAAAGATTCCGACCAGAGCATACCCTAAACTTATGGCTACCAATGGTCGCAAAATGCCTTCAATACCTTCCATTGCTGGCTACAGAGCAGAGAAAAAAATACCCCTTAGAGAAGTATACCTTTCGATGCAACGTCTCAAAGACGTGCCTAAAATACCCGAATTTGCGGCATCAAGAACGATAAATACGAAGTCTGAATGGTTGGGATATGAACCACAGAAAACGACTGTTTCAGAGACGTTTAAACAAAGGAGTTTCGAAGCACGTACAGACATGAGAAGGATGATGCGAGATACAGCCGCAAAGATGGATTATTCTGGATTGGGGCAAGCTGGAACGCAGCCAAAAACCAAATTGAAGGATAAAACAACAATAAAAACCTTCAATGAGCGGATATATCCGAAAATGGACATTGAACCAATCGGGAATACTCGTGTTGCTGGTAGAAGGGGAAGTAAGCGATCCGTAGATGATATAATGAAATCTGGATACAAGGATGTGGCCAAGGAAATGCGGATAACTGCAACGCCTAAGAACATTGGGAAACCGTTGAAGAAACCAGGCAGTAAAGGCAGTATGTTTGGTGCATCATCTTTGTTTGGCAGGTCACCATTCACTGGTAAAATGCCAATGGCAATGAACGCTATCGGTAAAGCACCATTTAAAGCACCTGGTCAGGAAATATACACTCCAATAATGCCAAAACTTAATCCGTTGGGTTCCAGTAAGAGTTTACCGTCCACAAAGGCAATGGAATCTACCGCAACGCTGGCAAAGTCATCTACTAAAAATATTAGAGTAGCAGGTATGAAAAGTGGTGTACGTGTACCAACATTACCACCGCTAATATCGTTGAATAGCAACGGTGGCAAAGTAAAACGAAGGAACATACGCACAAAGAAGTATGATTGGTATATTGAAAACCCAATAGCTTCACCGTTTGCAAGTATAAAAACACCAAAGAAAACTAAAAGGAGTAAAAAGAAATGAACGGATATGATGTTTTTTTCTTTTTAATTGGGGTTGCATTGTATTATATTGGTTCATGGATTGGGAAAAAGTTTGAGAACCGTAAAAAGAACAAGAAACAAGCACAGGAGATGAAACAATGACAGTTGTATTACTACCAAACGATATTTCATTTCATCTTGAATCAATGGTCATGATAATAGAATTTGTTATAATGTTTGTAGCAACATTGGTCATCGTTGACAAAAAGTCGAAAGCTAAAAAAAGTTTATAGTTTGATAGTAGCTTTCCTTTTTGTGTCATTTTACTTTTTTTATTTTCCTTTTTAGACAATATACGAAAAGATATAAGTACAATACGGTAAATAGTATATTGTTTAGTAAGTATACTGGTGTACTGCTTGTACTATGATTGACTGTTAGGTGATGAAATGGCATATTATAATGAGGCAAAGGTCGAATATCTTTTAGCCGACAAGTTGCTGGCTAACTTCGGACAGACGGTGAACAGTGTGAGCTTAAGCATACTAACCAATAGAACAATTAACAATACTCGGCACTTTTTAAACAAAATGTCGCCAACATACTTCATTCCATACGTTGATACAAACAAAACACATGGGTGTCTTTATAAATATCGGGCAAGCACACCGAAGGCAGAACGAATTAGAAACGAATTGTGTAAAAGATTATTGACAGGCTCACATTTGAATTTGAAACACGATCCATTTGAAACAAGTTACAGCAACTACAGTAACATGAAAATTTTAAAAGGGTTGGATGATTATTTTATTTGGACTATGTTTGATCTTAGAAGTCATATTGAAAAACGTGGTTCCGAATTACAAGAATACTTAGACCAACGTCATGGAGATACCGATTTTTTCAAATATCTTTTAGATGATGAAAACGCACGCCCATTTGAATTTATAATATTTAACAACAATTGGTACCCACCAGAAAATACAGAATATATCATCGAAGGAATAGAAGCCAGATTAAAAGGCGGATACTACCCTCAGAAGATGCAACTTAAAGCCGCAGCCAAATTGAAAGTTCTAAAAATGAAACATGAACAAGAAAATTAAATATAATAGAAACTTATTTATCTTATTATGACATTTATTGATGTGTTATCAGAAAATATTAAGACCTACCTCCTGGCATAATAAAATCCACCATAGGCGTGAAGGTTTTTTGCTCATTCTCTTTCCTTCACGCCACTCCCTATATCGTTTTTAGTGTCACTGCATAGCGGAAATTAAAATAAAGCGTTTTAAGGCTTTAGACTGTTTACCTATATATTTGTATTAACTCGTGTGTGTTCGTGCCACCACGTGGCTCTGCGTGGCTCTGTGTATCTAGCAGGTGATTTATGGAAGTCAGCTAAAAGCAGGCGTGCATTTAAGCATTATAATCACACAAATGCAAAAAACGACAAATAAAATACCACAAAACTCTTCGTAGCTCATATTATCATCACATCCTATTCTCTATTAGGCAAACATTTCCAGCATATTCTTTGTATTCCAAAGTTGTTCCTTTTTTCCATCCTTTCAGATCAGCTATACTTTTAGGTAGGGTAATGTGCAACCTTCCCTTAGATTCCTGGACTATAATTTTACTCATGATATTACCTTATACTTAGAATATATGTACACCACATACTAAGCATTAATAAAATAAAAGAATGATGGGTGACCTTAAAGTTACAATTATGTACTTACCAACAACACTAAATAGAAACCATATATTCATATGATAATATTGCCAGAAAAATGAAATAATAGGCAAAAAGCCCTGTTATCCGTTCTATCATTCTTAGAAGTTCTTCTCTTCCTAGAAAAAGAGTGAACAATATTATCAAAGTAGTGATAATCAATGGAATGATGATGTACAAGCGAGTATTTTTCATAGGACATAAACCCCCTTTAATAATTAGCCTTTATTGATAATAAAGTAAAGGTACTTGAATTTAATACGTGGAGATTTTGATTTCTTTAATATTGTGGAAGAAGACCGCGAAATTACCGTATCAAGAGCCGTTTTTGAACTAGCATCACGAGGTAGTATCAGGACACAAACCTTTACTGCAATACCAATTGACAAGTTCATCGAATCACTCGAATAAGAGAATCTAATTATAGGGAATGGATTTACTAGCACAGTTCAATTAATTTGAAAAATCAGAAAAAAACAGTTTTCTAGATCCTTCTCATTTTCCTGAAAAATCCAAATCAAGCAAATATTTTATCAGGATTTCATGATTATTAATGATCAGGTCTGCAGATTTGAGTTTTGATTTATCGATATAGACCGGAACAGCAACACAGTACAATCCAGCCCTTTTTGCAGATTCAACACCCATCACTGCATTTTCAATAACGATACATTCGCTTTTATCTATATCTAGCATCTCGAGGGCTTTAAGAAAGGGGTCCGGAGCAGGTTTTCCTTTAGTTATATCCTCACCTGTAATGACCACATCAAAAGTATGGGGGAACATCTTACCAATTATATTATGCACAATGTTCCTGTCAGAGCCGGAAACTACGGCAAGTAGGAACCTCTTCTTTAGTATAGCAAGGCATTCAGGCATTTCCTCAAAAGTCTTTAGTTCAGAAATCCTATTAAATTCCTCCCTGTACATAAGCACAATTTCCTCAGGGTCAAAAGTTTTGGAGGTGGGCTGGCCTTTTTCTAGAAGGTATCGAACTATCTCTATGGTCTGAGAACCTTCCAAATCATAGATATCCTGTTTATCCATCTTAACTCCGATGGAATCAAAAACATTCTTTATGGAGGTGGCATGATAGGGCATAGAATCCACAAGCACACCATCCATATCGAAGATCAATGCCTTCAATGGCATTTCAGTTCCCCTCTTCAAACCTTGGCCTCTTGAAATATGATTTCTTTTATATCTTCAGTCATAAAAAACACATTGCCTCTATAAAACAATCTATCGGTTTACTTAATTAATCTGTCCCTAATGTTTGTTCAGATACTCCCACAGTTTAGACTCAACAGGCAGTATCCCAAAATTGCTTTTATAAAAACTTCAAAAATACATTAAATAACATTAAAATACATTGAAAACATTTAGCAAGAAATATGACAGCACAAAAAGAACATTATATGACACCACACGAAGTGGCTAAGAGACTTAATGTGGAAACAAGGACTATCCATAAATGGCTTCGCGATGGAACAATGGATGGATTAAAGGTTGGGAGGCTCTGGAGAATCCCCAAATCCCAGCTTGAAAGTATAGAAAAAGAAAACAACTACCAAAAAATTCATCCCCCTTTAAACGGGAATGAACTTTCCAGAAATATGAGCAATTACGATAAAACCAGGAAAATCTGGACAAACGAGGTACCTGAATATTTCAATTTTGGATATGATGTAATTGATGCCTGGGCAAAGGAAGATCGCAACAAACTTGCAATGATCTGGGTCAATCAACATGGTGAAGAAAAGAAGTACACCTTCAGGGACCTGATGAAATACTCCAACCAAGCAGCAAATATTCTTCTCAAATACGGAATTAACAAAGGAGATAGAGTAATCATAATGCTTAACCGGGTGCCTGAATGGTGGGTCTTTGTAATTGCATTGATCAAACTTGGTGCTGTTGTGTGCCCATGTCCAACGCTTCTCACCCCAAGTGATCTTCAGTACAGGGTCAATCAAGGTAAGTTCAAGATGATAATAACTGACATAGAAAATACCTACAAGGTTGAAGAGGTATGTGCATATTGTTCTTCACTTACATCACGGATGGTCGTTGATGGTGAACTGGATGGATGGGCAAGCTACCCATACGAACTTCTGTATCCTGCTCCAGTGTCTCATCATTCGGTTTCCATGCCTGCATTAACCCGTTCAACTGATCCAATGCTTATTTACTTTACTTCAGGAACAACAGGCAAAGCTAAAATGGCACTTCATGACAACAGTTATCCGTTGGGCCATAAAGTAACTGCACAACTCTGGCAGGATATAACAGAAAACGACCTTCATTTTACTTTTTCTGATACCGGATGGGCAAAATGTGCATGGGGTAAAATATTCGGTCAATGGATTGCAGGTTCATGCCTTCTGATATACGATACACGTGGAAAGTTCAAGGCAACAGAAATACTTCCACTTATTGAAAAATATGAAGTAACAACATTCTGTTGTCCTCCGACCGTCTACAGGATGCTTATTCTTGCAGATTTGAGCAAGTTCGACTTAACACAGCTCAGACATTGCTGTAGTGCAGGCGAACCATTAAACCCAGAAGTAATAAAAGTATGGAGAGAAGGTACAAATCTTACAATCTATGAAGGATACGGGCAGACAGAAACATGTTGTGCAATTGCATCATTTGCATGTATGGAAAACAAACCGGGTTCAATGGGGAAGCCATCTCCAGGATGGAACATTGAACTTCACGATGATAATGGAAAACCTGTAAAAACGTTAGAAGAGGGCAGGATTGCAATTTCACTTAATCCACGACCAGTTGGACTTCTTGTAGGGTATCTCAATGATGACGAAGAAAATGCGAAATCGTTCCAGAACGGTTTCTATTACACTGGAGACAAGGCATACATGGACGAAGATGGATACTTCTGGTTTGTTGGCCGTAATGATGATGTCATCAAAAGTTCAGGATACCGTATCGGACCTTTTGAAGTGGAAAGTGCGCTCCTTGAACACCCTGCTGTGCAGGAATCCGCTGTAATTGGATCACCGGATAATATCCGAGGTATGATTGTCAAGGCATTTGTGGTATTGAATGAAGGTTGTGAAGCTTCGGATTCATTAGTAAAAGAGCTTCAAAATCATGTGAAGAACACAACAGCACCATATAAATATCCACGTTCTATTGAGTTTGTAGAAGAACTACCCAAGACAATTGGAGGCAAGATTAAACGCAAAGATCTTCGCGACATGGAAATTGATAAATTAAAAAAAGGTGCTTGATCAATATATTTTTTAGGAGCGGGTAAAGGCTAATCCCCGCTTTTTCAAAGGTTGGATACAGCCCTTTAATATCCTCAAAACCATTAATATCCGTATATATTTAATATATATTCTGAGATTGGGGCTAAAATCTCTTCGTAAAATTGATAGAACCCTATCACTTGAGTGATGGGAGTAATTACAATGGTGGGTTAAAGGGGCTAAAAACCCACTCTATTTATTTCTTGGATAAATTGAAAGATTTAAATAACACAACTCTTCTCCTTTCAGTCAAAGGAGGAAGTTTATGCTGGAGATAAACAATCTGTCAGTTGAGGTTGGGGGCAAGAGGATACTAACCAACATTAACCTGCGTGTAGAAATGGGTTACACTCATGTGCTGTTTGGACCAAACGGGGCAGGCAAATCCGCACTTCTGATGACGATAATGGGATTTTCTGGTTACAATGCTGTAGAAGGGGAAATAATCTTCAAGGGAGAAGATATCACCCATATGCCTGTGAATGAAAGGGCAAAGTTAGGAATTGGCGTCATGACACAGAGACCGCCGAATATGACGGGCATAAAGCTTGGTGAATTTGTAAAGCTGGTGTCCAAAAAAAATATTAATCCTGAGGAACTTGCCAAACCCCTTGACATGATCCGTTTCCTTGACAGGGATATAAATGTTGGTTTTTCCGGGGGTGAGATAAAGAGGTCCGAACTTCTGCAGTTAGCCGCCCAGAAACCAGATCTCTACCTTCTTGATGAGCCGGAGTCCGGCGTGGACCTTGTGAGCATCGAGCAGATAGGGTCCACTATAAAAAAACTGCTCTTCGGAGATGCAACATGTGCCGGGGAACGCCGCAAAAAAGGGAAATCTGCCTTGATAATTACGCACACTGGACAGATACTTGACTATGTGGAGGCAGATAAGGGCTATGTGCTTTCCAATGGTATGATGTTGTGTACCGGCAACCCGCGCGAACTTCTGAATCAGATAAAATCAAAGGGTTATAAGGGATGTATCAGATGCAATCGAGAAATGAGTTAAAGAAGAGAGCAGAAAGTGCAATCAAAAAAAGTGCTGCTTATGGTGAGGATTTCGATCTTGATACGCTTGGAATCGCTTCAACTGAGATAGCGACCAGTGAGAACCTTCAAGACCTAGATACAGAAACCAAGAAAAAACTTCTGAATGTTGGTGTGGTTCCGAGCGGAGAGGGAAGGGTGGGGAGCTTTTTGATGCTGGATAATGCGATATCGCATAAATCGCTCTATGACAGTAGTTTAGAACTGATGTCAACTCACGAAGCAATGGAAAAGTACTATTGGCTCAAGGACTACTCATGGAAACTAGTGGCTGTGGACACTGATAAATATACGGCAACAAGTTATCTCGAAAATGCCAATGGTTATTTTATCCGTGCACCTGCCGGTCAAAAAGCAAAATTGCCGGTCCAGACCTGCTTGCTTCTCGGAAGCAGGAATGTTTCCCAGACCGTTCATAATATTATAATCGTTGAAGAGGGAGCAGAACTTGACGTCATCACAGGCTGTGCCACAAAAAACGGAATAGAAAAAGCAATGCATCTTGGAATATCTGAAATGTACGTAAAAAAAGGTGCAACCCTTAACTTTACCATGATACATAACTGGGCAGAGCAAGTGGGAGTACGACCTCGGACTGTGGTGCATCTTGAAGAGGGTGCTACTTTCATCAGCAATTACATCAGCCTTAAGCCAGTAAGGTCGATCCAGAGCTATCCCACGGTTAAGCTGGAAGGCAGGGGAGCGGTCACAAGACTCAGTACCATCGCTGTTGCACACCCCGGATCGGAACTTGATCTTGGCAGCAGAGCAGTATTCAATGCACCTGACACAAGGGCAGAGCTAATTTCAAGGACTATCACCACCGGCGGGAAGATAATAGCCAGAGGGGAAATGATAGGTAATGCAATTAATGCGAAGGGGCACCTTGAATGCAGAGGTCTTGTTTTGAGTAACGAAGGGATGCAGCGTGCAATCCCAATTCTGGAAGCAAATGTTGAGGACATCGAACTGACCCATGAGGCTGCAGTTGGGAAAATAGCACGTGATCAAGTGGAGTACCTAATGGCAAGGGGTCTTAGCGAGGACGAAGCTGTTGGAATGATAGTACGTGGGTTCCTCGACTTTGGTATGCGTGGCATCCCTGAAGAGCTAAAAGATGATATCGATAAGACGATTTCACAGATCGGTATGAAGGCAATGTAGAAGACTTTTGTGATGGATTGTATTAGCATCAAACAACTGTTATATATGAGAATATTAATATGCAATATAAACAAAGATATTAATTTTAATAACAATATATATTGGTGTGAATAAATGAACCATAAAACAATTGCCATTTTTCTGGCAGTTATGATGTTGATGTCAATTTTGCCAATTTTCTTTAGCGGCTCTTCGAAATATTCAAACGAGGATGAATCTTCTGTTCCACTCAGTGCACCGGGATTTGATACAATTGCTGGAAGTCATGTGAGCCATGAATTAAATTCAATTGCAGATGGTTTGTCCATTGCTCCGCAGGGTGTTTCCTCTGCACATTATCTCGATGTTTCAAGAATCAACGGCACTCCCCTTGAATCTCTTCTTGCCAATTTGATACCCCCGTATGAGATGTATAATGCCAAGGTAAGTAAAACATTTTATGCGGATTACACTAACGAACAGTCCTGGTTTCAACTGCATACGATCTCTCCAGAGATAATTGCCTTTGACTACTGGGTATCCCCAACACCTTACAATGGATACCAGTTTTTGGTTCGTATTACTAACGATTACAGGATAGGTAATGTAGTTGGAACTCCCATGATGTATGGTCCACAGAAAAATGTAGAGAGCGTAATTGATGTCTTATCAGGAAATGTTAAAAAATCCAGTGACTTTGATCATATACTAAGCTATGTGGAGATGGGAGCTGAATTTCAGCGTGTAGATTCAATTACAGACGGTTTTGCAGACCAGTTTTACGTGGATTTGAAGAAACTCGCAGATGGACGATATTCCAGAACGGTGGTCTATCTGAATCCAAGTAACAGTACACTCGAAAACATTACAAAGCTTCAGGCAAACAGCACAGAGCGAGGAATCATATACGATGTAACCACTGATGGCGATATAACAAAAGTGGAAATAACATCTGATGTAATGAGTGTTATCTCTGAATCATGGGTTTGAGATCTGTAAATCTCAAGTCATGGTTTCTTCAAATATAGTAAAATAAACCAGGATGGATTATAATGACAGGTGGACTTAACGATGAACAGAGACGTCGCTATGCCAGACACATTGTTCTGCCTGATATTGGCGAGGATGGACAAATAAAGTTGTTGGGTTCTAGTGTTCTCTGTATAGGTGCGGGAGGATTGGGGTCACCTGTAATCCAGTATCTTGCAGCAGCTGGCGTTGGGACGCTAGGAATCGCAGATGATGATATTGTGGACTTTAGCAATCTCCAGAGGCAGGTGATACATGCTGGTAATCTGGATTTGCTAAAAGTAGAGTCTGCAGCAGAGTTTGTGAGAAAACTGAATACTGATGTTACTGTTAAGACTTATGAAGACCGGATAACCCCTGATAATATAATGGATATAATCACGGATTATGACATGGTGGTGGATGCATCCGATAATTTCGCAACCCGTTATCTTATGAACGATGCTTGCGTACTTGCAGGCAAGCCGCTTGCGCATGGCAGTATATTTCAGTTCGAAGGGCAGGTAATGACAATTCTTCCCCATGAAGGCCCATGCTACAGGTGCCTTTTCGAAAAGGCGCCACCTCCAGAAATGACTAGAACATGCCAGGAAGCAGGTGTGATTGGAGTACTTCCCGGGGTCATTGGTGTGATCCAGGCAACAGAGGTAATCAAATATCTCATTGGAATTGGTGAATTACTCGCAGGGCGCATGATATACTATGATGCACTGAAGATGACGTTCGATGAGATAAGTATTAAGAAGAACCCAAATTGCCCGCTATGCGGCGAGGATCCAAGAATTACATTCATTGAATCCAATAAATATTAAATTTAAATTGTGATGTCGGATCTGGATGACAGCATAAATGGCAATCAACCCAAAGGTTTATCAATTATCGTGCAATATGGATGTTGCACTTAATTGGAAGGTTAGGAGGGCCCGTGGTCTAGCTGGTTATGACGTCGCCTTGACATGGCGGAGGTCCTGAGTTCGAATCTCAGCGGGCCCATTTTCAAAAAATGAACAGTATTCGATACATTTAAATCAAGATACTACAATTTAGGTGCAAAACGTGCTCTTCGTGCCCAGGTAGCTCAGTTGGGAGAGCGCTGCCCTGAAGAGGCAGTTGTCCCCGGTTCAAGTCCGGGTCTGGGCACCAAAATAAAAGAAGCACACCAGTAGTGTAGCGGTTATCACCGGGCGTTGCCAACGCTCGAACC
This sequence comes from Methanosarcinaceae archaeon, assembly GCA_016926455.1. Lineage (GTDB taxonomy): Archaea > Halobacteriota > Methanosarcinia > Methanosarcinales > Methanosarcinaceae > JAFGQV01. Next base: position 32,460 of record JAFGOO010000103.1, read on the forward strand.
CGGGTTCGAATCCCGGCTGGTGTATAGACAGATTATGGATACACCCATTTAAACACTTCAATAAAATAGGAAAAATATAACGTATAAACCACTATTATTTTTTGATTCGTTGTTACTGTTTTATTTGACTGTTAATTATTTAGCAAAGTATTTTCAATTCCTAGTTTTGAAAAAAATTATTCATCAATGTGATTAATAACTATAGGCTGTTCGTTTTTGGATGACGAAAGAGATTCTCTTAAATCAGCAGCCTTCTCTTTCTGTTCTCTGTTGTATTTGCCTATAAATTCAGCCAATGCTATGTTTACGAGATTCGACATGCTGCTGAAATCTTTGGCTACAACTAGCTCTTCTGCTTTCCTTTTCAAATAAGGAGTTACAGTTGCATGAATTGATTCTTTTTTTGCTTGATTACCATTACATTATCATAACATCTCTATAACATATAAAAGAAACTAGAAATATTATAACATAATTATGACATAATTATTATATTTATATAAGTTTAAGTTTACGTCATAATTATGTCATCATGCTGCTTAATATGCGTTGGCATACCCTCTGATATATAGAGGCAGATAAAGCAATAGTCGATTCTTTCACTACCTGTTCGCATTGGTCAAGCAAATGCTGTATCGCCATTGCCATCCATGCCGGCATCTTACCAACAATCAAAACAGATACTGGAATTTCTGTATATTCTTCAGGTATTTTGTCAAGAATCCATGCAATGATCTCTTCGACATCTTCAATACAGTAAACTCGATTCCTGCCAAATCCTTCGCGTTTGACACCTATATGATCCGGCATTCTGTCCAGATCAATCAATATTTCCATTTCTTCATTCGTTTCTTTCATATTATCACATCTTTAGCCACCTATCGGAGTTGAACCGACGAGGAAGCACATGGGACTGCAGGCGGGCTTGTTGGGTTGGTTGAAGTGGGTGTTGGGGGTTTGAAAAAAGACCCGCTTGCAGTATGGAGGTAGCTGATTTGCGGATTCTTACCACATAGGAATAATGATTCCCGTTCTCATCGGCACGGTGAATGGAGGAAATCCGGCAGGACTGATTTGGTGTGTATCCTGCTGGCAAGGAACCCCGTGTCAGAGGTTATTGTGGTAAACATGATCGCTTTTTTCTGTAGTGTACCTGCAAACTACTGTAGTCTTGACAGACCTTACGGTCACGTTCGTTATTCATTTTGAATCTCCATGATTTTTAGGGCTGCTTGAATACCCTCTAAAAGTATTAGATCCCTTTTGTTTTGTGCATAATTCTTAGCATACCATAATACCACATCAGGTGCATTAGCAAATTTCTGGATTAATGGATTCTCTCTCAATGCATCGACGGTGTACGAGGAATAATTGGCCTTATATTCGGGGTGGGCCTCTAGATTAACAATGAAGAAGGATATTCAGTCACTTCCGCTCAA
>JAFGOO010000104.1 GCA_016926455.1 Methanosarcinaceae archaeon
GGAACGAGGGGAAGGGCTTGTGGACTTGTGAACGATGGTTCAAAGAATGAAGCAAGAAGCTCCATGCGTAAGCGTGGAGCAGTTCACATCCAATCAAGTCACAAAAGCTAAATACGAATCATTCAAATAAAAAAGTGGAGGTTATTAAAATTGGTTTCGTACACAAATGTCCTTGTTTTTTGTCTGATAGCATTCGCAGCTATTCACAGCCTTATGGCAAGTTTACCCTTCAAACGCCTCATTATGCGAGTCTTAGGTTCTAGGGCAGACATATTATATATGCCGGTATTCAGTTTCATCGCATTGCTAACTATATTTCCACTTGCCTATCTGCTCTACAAAAATCCAGGTCCCGTTCTCTACATAGTCTCTTCTCCCTGGCGCTGGCTGATGGTGGGTGGGCAATTGATTGCTGCAATCGTTGCCCCCAGAGCTTTGCTGGATGCACCACATAGATTCAAGATACGCTCGCAGCTATCTGCACCAAAGACCCCTGAAGCAGGTTCCCTGAATATCCGGGGCATTTACCGATGGGTAAGGGACCCCTTTCTGCTCTCGGGACTGATCATAATCTGGCTCACTCCCTTTATGACCGTCAACTTGCTTGTCATTTACCTTTTAGCCACCATATACTTGTATCTAGGATCTCTTCACTGGGAGAAAAGACTGGTATCACAGTTTGGTGATGAATACCGGGATTACCAAAAAAAGGTTCATCGGATAATTCCCCATTTAGGAGGACATAATTAATAATTTACAAAAAACTTATTCTGTTGGTGATAGCGAAAAATTCGGGTATGTAAAATACTTTGGTGCTTGTGCGATTTTGTACGAATCATGACTTATACATTAATTCAGATTGCTAATGTATTTCATTGTTCGTAAATGACAGTTAAGTGTTCAACACCAAAAGATTTGACAGCCAAAAAAGTCTATGTTATTATTATTTCCTTCTTTTGATTTAAAAATATAAAATAATAATAGAAAAGTACTACTGTCTTAAAATGAGAAGTTTATAGTCAAAGAAAGCTTCTGGAGAAGTGAGTGCATAGAATATGCACTTCATTGTCACTTCTTATCCACAAACTTCTTGTAGAGCCGTGCTTGGAAGCCATGGTATTTGGCAAACCCCTCGGCATCCTTCTGGTCAATGCTCGTACTGTCAAAGGAGACTAGGTCTCCGGAATAAAGGGCATATGGTGATGTTCTTCCCAATATGGTCAAACTACCTTTATACAACTTAACCGTCACCTTACCTGTAACGCGTTCCTGTGTCTTATCGATGAAGGCATTAAGGTCAGCAAACAGAGGTTCATCCACAAGTCCGTAGTATGCAAGTTCTGACCACTGTGCATCGACTATTGCCTTGAACTTAAGTTCCGCGCGGGTGAGCACAAGTTTTTCGAGGTCCCTGTGGGCTGTCAACAGGACAGTTGCTGCAGGGTGTTCATAATTCTCCCGAGCCTTTAATCCGAGCACGCGGTCCTCAATCATATCGGTGCGGCCAACGCCGTGTGACCCCGCAATCCTGTTAAGCCTTTCAATCAACTCCACACCATCAAGAATTTCATCACCAATAGACACAGGTACACCGTTATCGAACCCAATCTCCATGACCTGTGCATCAGGTGCTTTTTCTGGGAAAACCGTCCACTTGTATATATCTTCAGGTGGAACATAGCCCGGATCTTCCAGTTTGCCGCCTTCTATGCTCCGGCTCCAGATGTTCTCGTCCACACTCCAAGGCTTGGCAGTGGTCACACTTACAGGTATCCCATGGTCTCTGGCATACTCTATCTCCCACTCACGGGTCAAGTTCATGTCCCTCATTGGTGCAAAGACCTCCATGTCTGTAAGCCTGAACACTGCCTCAAAACGAAGCTGGTCATTGCCCTTGCCGGTACAACCATGAGCCAGTGCATCTGCACCTTCCCTTTCGGCTATCTCCACAACCTTTTTAGCAATAAGTGGGCGAGCGATTGACGTACCCATCACGTACCCTTCATAATCTCCATTTGCTTTGATGAGCGGGAAAATATAATCACCCACAAACTCCTCCCTCACATCAAGGGTATAGTGCTTATCGCTGATTTTCTTTGCCTTCTCCTCTGCCTCTGCAATATCTTCGCGGGGCTGTCCGACATCCACTGCCACGGTAATTACCTCATCACAACCGTATTCCTCCTTGAGAATCGGTATACATACAGAGGTATCCAAACCTCCTGAATACGCTAAAACTACTTTCTTTAACATATTTTCAATCCCTCATCATAAATAATTGAGAATTTATGAAATGTTATTTTCCAATTTCCTGCAGGACTTGTTTATGGTACTCATTGATCGACTTAATGGTAAGCTGATCTGTTTTCATCGATTCGATGGCATCTGCTGCTGCGAGTGCTGCTTGGATGGTTGTAATATAGGGTACCTTAAAGTCCACTGCAGCAAGGCGTATCCGAAACCCGTCTTTCCGTCCCTGCTTGCTTGTGGGAGTATTGATGATCAACGCAACATCATCCCTTCGCATCATATCAATCACATTTGGACTACCTTCATGTACCTTATTTACGGTTTCCATCATAATACCATGTTCTGCTAGGTAATTTACTGTCCCACGTGTGCCCATAAGTTCGAGTCCTACATCCTGCATCTTTTGTGCGACCTTCACTATCTTTTCCTTGTCCTCATTACGTATGGACATGAATACCTTCCCGGTCAGTGGCAGCAGGTTATCCGCACTAAGCTGTGCCTTGAAGAATGCCCGTCCTGCATCATAGTCAATACCCATGACCTCACCTGTGCTTTTCATCTCTGGCCCAAGAACAGTGTCTACACCTGGAAGTTTGTCAAAAGGCAGGAGCACTTCTTTCACTGACACATGCCTTACCTCAGGCTCTTTCTTCTGTGTATACCCCAGATCCTTTAGAGTATGCCCGATGATTACCTGAGCCGCTATCTTTGCAAGTGGAAGACCCACAGCTTTTGAGACAAAAGGTATCGTTCGGCTGGAACGAGGATTTGCCTCAAGAACAAAAACTTGCCCGCCCTTCTCAGCCATCTGGATGTTGATAAGTCCTTTCACATTGAGAGCTAGAGCAATCTTTCGAGTATAATCACGCACAACTTCAAGTGTATTCTCTGAAAGAGACTGCGGAGGTATCACACAGGCGGAATCGCCGGAATGCACACCTGCTTCCTCGATATGCTCCATGATCGCACCAATCAGCACATCTCTGCCATCGCACACAGCATCAACGTCAATCTCGACTGCGCCTTCAATAAAATCGTCGATCAAAATTGGATGTTCAGGAGATACCCTTACAGCCTCACGCATATATCGCTCAAGGTCGGTCCGGTCGTATACGATCTCCATAGCCCTCCCGCCAAGCACATAGGACGGTCTCACAAGCACAGGATATTCTATACGGCATGCAACCTCATGTGCCTCTTCCCTTGATGTAGCACATCCTGCATCTGGCTGGTTGATGCCCAGTTTTTTCATCATCGAATTAAATTTCTCACGGTCTTCTGCAATATCGATGTCCTCAGGAGAAGTGCCAAGTATCACGGTATCAATGTCGTCCCTTCGATTAAGCTCCCTCTTAAGCGGCAACGCCAGATTTACGGACGTCTGCCCACCGAACTGGACCAACACACCATATGGTCGCTCACGCTCGACAACGTTCATAACGTCTTCAAGGGTAAGAGGTTCGAAGAAAAGCTTATCGGAAGTATCATAGTCTGTGGAAACCGTTTCAGGATTATTATTGATAATATGCGCCTCCATACCCTCTTCACGGATCGCTGATACTGCATGAACGGTACAGTAATCAAACTCAATACCCTGTCCGATGCGGATCGGTCCCGCACCAAGGATCAAAACCTTTTTACGGTCAGAAGGGTCTGCTTCGCACATGGTCTCGTAACATGAATAGTAATACGGTGTCTCTGCCGCAAACTCCGCTGCACAGGTATCCACCATCTTGTAGGTGGCTGTGATTCCACACTTTCGCCGAAGATCATTGATATCTTCCCTCGTCCTGCCTGTTAGTTCAGCAATCATTGAATCAGTAAATCCAAGTCGTTTTGCTTCTCTCAGTACAGCTGTCGGTATATTGCCGGTTTGTGCACATTCCTTGATGGTATCTTCCATAGCCACGATATTACTGATTTTACGTATGAAGAACGGATTGATACTGGTGAGCTGTGAAATCTCCTCAAAAGAAAATCCTGACCTGAGAGCGTGATAAATAACAAACAAACGTTCGCTTGTGGGAGTTTTCAGAAGTGTGATAATTTCATTCAGGTCCCATCTGCCTTCTCCAAAGGTGTTTTTTATATCAAGTGAGCGGACAGCCTTGAGCATTGATTCCTCGATAGTGCGACCGATTGCCATTACCTCACCCGTACTCTTCATGGCTGTGGTAAGCGTCTTATCGGCTGTCACGAACTTATCAAACGGCCATCTGGGAATCTTTGTGACCACATAATCTATCGTCGGCTCAAAGGATGCTGGCGTCTTTTTTGTCACATCGTTCAGTATCTCATCAAGTGTCATACCAATGGCAATCTTTGCGGTGACCCTGGCAATGGGATACCCTGTTGCTTTTGATGCAAGGGCTGATGAACGGGAAACACGCGGGTTAACCTCCACAATCCTGTACTCACCGTCTTTAACAGCGAACTGTATATTACACCCACCTTCTATCTCGAATGCACGGATGATCTTTATTGCTGCGGTCCTGAGCATTTGGTGTTCTTCATCGTTAAGGGTCTGGGAAGGCGTTACAACAATGGATTCGCCGGTATGTATTCCCATGGGATCAAGGTTTTCCATGTTACAGATGACAATACAGGTGTCATTGGAATCCCGCATCACCTCATACTCGAACTCACCCCACCCAATCACGCTTTCCTCGATCAGAACCTGATTGATTCGGCTGCGTCTGAGGCCACGTTCCGTGATCTCAAGAAGTTCTTCCCTCGTATGCGCGATTCCACCGCCTGCTCCTCCGAGTGTGTATGCAGGACGGATAATCAGCGGAAGCCCCAAATCACAAATGAGTTCTTCTGCATCTTTCAACGAAGATACTGCTTTGCTTCGCGGCACCCTTTCCCCGATTCGTTCCATTGTCTGCTTGAAAAGCTCACGATCTTCGGTGTTCTTGATTGCTTCAAGGGAGGTTCCTAAAAGTTTTACTTCGTACCTGTCAAAAACACCATTTTCCGCAAGTTCACTGGTAATGTTCAATCCAGTCTGTCCACCGATTCCAGCAATAATACCATCTGGACGCTCTTTTTCTATTATCTTTTCTATAATCTTTGCATCCAAGGGCTCGATATAGACAGCATCTGCCATTTCCGGGTCGGTCATAATGGTCGCGGGGTTCGAATTTACGAGCACCACTTCCATATCCTCTTCCTTTAAGGACCTGCATGCCTGACTGCCAGAAAAATCAAACTCTGCTGCCTGACCAATCATGATCGGACCTGAACCGATTAGAAGAACCTTCTTAATATCTTCCCGCTTTGACATTATCCATCTCCCTCTATAGACCTGAGAACTTTGTCAAAAAAAGCCTTTTCAGTATCCATGGGACCTGGATGTGCTTCCGGATGGTACTGGACACAAAAGATGTCCAGATAATTGTGGGAAATGCCCTCTACTGTGCCATCGTTGGCATTGAACTGGGTGATGGAGACATCTGTATCTTCAAGGGAACCCCTATCAACTGCAAATCCATGGTTCTGTGATGTGATATATACGATCCCGGATTCGATATCCTTCACCGGCTGATTTGCACCACGGTGTCCGAACTTGAGTTTATATGTTTCCGCACCAAGGGCAAGAGCAATCACCTGATGCCCGAGGCATATCCCTGCTATTGAAAACTCTCCCGCAAATTCGGCCACAGCAGCAATTGCATCCTTTGCTTGAATCGGGTCTCCCGGTCCGTTGGTCAAAAAGAGCAGATCCGGCTCACATGCTTCGATTATGGATGTGGATGTGCCAGCAGGTACCACTGTTACATCGATACCACGCCTAAGAAGATTTGCAACTATGTTTCTTTTCATCCCAAGGTCGATGACCACCGCATGCTTTGGTTTTCTGAATTGGAATTTTTCACTTTTTATATGATACGGCTTTGGACAGGTGACCTGCGAGATCAGGTCTATGGTTGATATGTCGGGCTGTTCCAGGGCAAGCTGCACTGCTTCTTCGCCATCATTACTACCGTTAATAAGAGCAGCACGCATTGTTCCATGCTCACGGGTCTTTATGGTGAGCATACGCGTGTCAACACCTGAAATACCAGGTTTTCCTTCGTCTTCCATTAAAACGTGGATAGTGCGCGTAGACTTATGGTGGCTGGGTTCAGCACATGCTTCTCGGACCACGACCCCTTCAGCTTTGACTCCATCCGACTGGAAACACTCTCCACTAACTCCATAATTTCCAATAAGGGGATATGTGAACATCAATATCTGACCCTTGTAAGACGGGTCAGTGAGGGCTTCCTCATACCCGGTGTATTGCGTTGTAAAAACAAGCTCCCCACAAACAGTACCTTCGGCACCGAATCCGGTTCCTTTTATAATTGTTCCATCTTCTAATCCTATTACTGAATTCATTTTGAGAACCTTCACATAGATAACCCGTATGGGGTATAAGTATTTCGATGGCGTGAATATTTTGAAATTCTAATGTTGTGCTTTGTATCTCACTTTCCGCAGGTATCTCTTAATTTTTAAATATTTTTACAGCTATTGTTTCTCTATAAAAAATTTGATATTCATTCAAAGTGTTTTCGTATATATTTTAACTTATAAGCCGAGAAGTCTCCTTTCGTAAGATGGGGATATCAATGCTGCAATCAAGATCAAGAAGTTTGCACTCCAAAATCAAAATCTAATAACCTTTTGATACCTTCGGAACGAGGGGAAGGGCTTGTGGACTTGTGAACGATGGTTCAAAGAATGAATCAAGAAGCTTCATGCGTAAGTGTGGAGTAGTTCACACATGTACTTTCAGACAGAAACGTGAATTCTTAAAGGTGCAAAAAAACATAATTGGAGTATAGAGATATCTAAAAAGCTTAATTAAACAATAACTTTATAGTTCCTCAGGCAGTTTCTTGGGTAGATTGTTGAAGATAAGAAGACAAAATTTTGGTGAGGCTTTCCATGAGGAAAAAATTCGACTACAATGAACTTGGGCTGAAATGTGGGCTTGAAATTCACCAGCAACTGGACTCAAAAGAGAAACTGTTTTGCAGGTGTCCAACGAAAATAAGGAATACAGAGGAGTCGAACTTTGAATTTTTCAGGTACCTGCGCCCAACAGCAAGCGAGATGGGTGAAACCGACCAGGCAGCCCTTGAGCAGACCAAGGTAAAACGCAGGTATATCTACAAGGCATATGACACCACTTGCCTCGTTGAATATGATGAGGAGCCGCCGCGCGAGTTGAATAGTGAGGCAATTGGTATTGCACTTACCATTACAAAACTTTTGAACATGCAGCCTGTTGACCAGTTGCACGTGATGCGCAAGATCGTGGTGGACGGCTCGAATACCTCAGGTTTCCAGCGAACTGCATTCCTTGCCAAGGACGGCCACCTTGATACATCAGAAGGTCGTGTTGGTGTGGATGTATTGTGTCTGGAAGAAGAAGCTGCCCAGAAAATAGAAGAAGTGGGTGATTCCATCCTGTATTCACTGGACCGTTTGGGAATCCCGCTTGTGGAGATCGGAACAGCTCCGGATATTGTTTCACCTACCCATGCAAAGGAAACTGCACAGCAAATAGGGATGCTCCTACGTTCCACCGGCAAGGTCAAACGCGGACTAGGTACCATCCGCCAAGATGTGAATATTTCCATAGCAAAGGGTGCAAGGGTTGAGATAAAAGGCGTGCAAGCACTGGATCTCATTGATACTATCGTGGATAATGAGGTTGAGAGGCAGGTAAATCTCGTTTATATCAAGGAGGAACTGCTAAAGAGAGGTGCTTCAGTCTCCGAGGAGATATTTGATGTCACGGATATTTTTGCAGATACCCGCTCCATGGTCATCAAGAAAGCGCTCAAAAAAGGAAAGGTCTTTGCAGTTCTCCTCCCAAAATTCGCAGGATTTGTTGGAAGGGAAGTACAGTCTGGGCGACGTCTTGGAACCGAGTTTTCGGACCGTGCCAAATCATCAGGAGTCGGAGGTATATTCCATACCGATGAACTTCCAAATTACGGAATAACCGATCAGGAAGTCGAGGAACTCCGCCGAGTAGTGGGCGCACAGGAAGGTGATGCCGTAGTGATGGTAGCTGACAAGGAAAAGCGTGCGCATGGTGCAATGGAAGCTGTCATTACCCGCGCAAAGGAAGCACTTGAATATGTTCCTGAAGAGACGCGCCGCGCGCTTCCTGATGGTAATAGTGCATATATGAGACCGCTTCCAGGCGCTGCAAGGATGTATCCAGAAACGGATGTTCCGCAGGTCACTATATCCCGTGAGTATTTTGCGTCAATTGGAGTACCTGAACTTCTGACAGAGCGGGTAAAACGGTTCGAAGAGGACTTCGGTTTGAATAAAGAACTGGCAGGTAAAATAGTGTATTCAAAAGACCTGCCTCTGTTTGAGGAACAGGTCCAGCGTTTTAGGGATAATCCAAACGTAAATGCTACCCTTCTTGTCAGAACCTTAACAGGCACAGTGCCTGAACTCAAGCGTGATGGTGTGGAGGTTGATAACCTCAAGGATGAGCATTTCATCCAGTTATTTGATATTCTTGCAGGTGGTGAGGTTGCAAAGGAGGGAATAGAGAAGATCCTGCGCGCGCTCGCAAAGGAGCCGTACCTGAGCGCAAAGGAAGCAGTAGCCAACCTTGGATTAAAAGGTATCGATACTGCAGACATCGAGAAATTCATTGAAAGTGTGGTGGCAAGCCGTCAGGACTTTGTAAGAGAAAAAGGTATGAGTGCAGTTGGTCCATTGATGGGAGTTATTATGGCTGAGTTCCGGGGAAAGGTCGATGGTAAATTATTGAGCGAGACGCTGAAGCAAAAGATTGATGAGTTTCTTGCTAACTAGCAAACTACCACCCATTTGTATGTGACAAGTTGTTCGTTTCAATAATAACCGAATCAGAAGAAAAAGAAGAGCCAACTCCTAAAAAGGAGATTGAAAAGGTAATTGGTATCGATGTTGGATTATCCAATTTTGCAAC
>JAFGOO010000105.1 GCA_016926455.1 Methanosarcinaceae archaeon
ATCAAGAAGTTTGCACTGCAAAATCAAAATCTGATAACCGTTTGACACCTTCGGAACGAGGGGAAGGGCTTGTGGACTTGTGAACGAATGAAGCAAGAAGCTCCATGCGTAAGCGTGGAGTAGTTCACGAGTTTATTATATGCTAATCCAGAAGCTATTATTATATTGAGCTAATCAATCCCCAATTATCCCTTTACTCTCAATCTCATTTTCTTAAATAAATAAGTTTGTTAATAACATCAACCTAATAGATAGAGGCTTAGAGCCATTACTGCCATCCCTGAAAGTAAACCTAAAAGCATCAAATGCTCATCCCCATATTTTATGGCAATTGGCAATAGTTCATCAAAACATATGAAAACCATAATTCCACTAACAAAGGCGAGAATTATTCCCAGCAGGCTTACAGTTAAGAATTGAAAGATCATCAAATAGCCAAAAGCTGCCCCTACAGGCTCAAATAGTCCAGATATTAAAGAGTAAGCAAAAGCTTTTTTCCTATCTTGGGTGGCATAATAGATCGGCACTGAAACTGTGATTCCTTCTGGGATATTATGTATTGCTATGGCAACAGCTACTGACATGCCAAGGTATGGAGAACTCAAGGATGTTGCCATTACTGCCATACCTTCTGGAAAATTGTGCATAGCAATCCCGATTGCTGTAAATATACCTGCTTTTTGGAGTCTATTCCGACGGCCGTCAGGTAAAGTATCTAAATGAACATGCTGAATTGCACGATCCAAGAAATAGATCACAACCATTCCAAAGAAAAAGGCAGTATTAGCCACGAAAAACCCTACATTTTCTATGGAAGTTGATAAAAGTTCTACAAATGAGATATATAACATGGCACCTGCTGCAAATCCAAGTAGTATAGATAAGTATGTCATTTTTGGTTTTGGAATAAAGAAGGCTATCAGACTTCCTATGCCTGTTGAAAGTCCTGCAAATGTTGTAAGGATAAAAGCAGCAGTTACATTTTCCATGTTGTTTCACCTTATAATGCAATTCATCGTTTATCGGTTAAGAATTTTTCTTGCCTGAAAGCTATCGATTTTGTACTAAACGTCTGCCTCAAATTTTACATTATTTATCTGAAATCGATCCCCTTCTCAACCTCCAGATTCAATTAAAATTTTGGATAACTGTTGTGGAAATGGATGCAATTTATCCCGAATCCCCACTTATCCGAAGATGCGTGAATAAGTATTTGATTTAATTCGTTTAAAAATACACGCTAACAAGGGAAAAGATACCTTAACCAATCACCAATGGATACCTCCCATCTTCAGATTTGATCTCGATTATCCTTCCTACCAAGCAATCTCTCGATTATTGGAAACAAATCACTTTTATCAATATCAAGAGTGTGGGCAATCTGCTCAATGTACTCAGCTTTCTACGTCAGTCTATTTCAAAAATAACCTATCGTTTTACGGCTCTGATAACCACAAAAGATCCTTTCCCATAACCTGACATTACAGGTTCCAAATACTGTACATTCTTCGGGTCACTGAAGAGGGACTGGGTGAAATAAAAATCTTCAAAACTCAAACTTTTAAGTAGCTTCAAGACCTCGTCCACAGAATAAAAAGTGGCAATTTCATAGAATACACTTTTCTTCTTTTTCTCCTGATATAATCTGCCAACAGAGCTGTTCTTGTCTATAAACCCTATAATAAAAGAACCACCTGGTTTCAGGATCCTCTTCACTTCCTTGAATGCAGATTTAATATCATCCAGAAAACAGATAGTTGTGACCATCAGTGCAAGGTCGAAACTAGAATCTACAAAGGGAAGTTTTTCAGCCACTCCATAGACCACCTGGATGCCCCTTTTGTGGGCGATATTTACCATTTTGGGTGATGGGTCCACACCAAAAAGGATGCCCAATGGAACTGCAAACCTTCCAGATCCAACACCGACCTCGAGCCCTCTTGTATAGGGAGGCATATTAGCTTTCACTGCCCTGAGCTCAGATTCATAGACAGTTTTGTTCTTCTCGAACCAATTTTCATATCTAGATGTGTACCTTTCAAAGGGTTCGATCCTTGGCATGGAAGATATCCAACCTCGTAATGCTACTCTTGTTAAGAATAGAATAGAGTGATAATAAATTTTATTGTAAGCCCATTTCAAAATTTGGTTTTGTAGTAATCCTCATAGCTAATTCCAGCAGTTCACTAATATTTGATCCATTTCATATTAATCCTCTTTGTCCTGATAACTGGTTGTAGATGGAGTGATATGCCACAATCCTATGGGTCTACGACGATTGCATGGCGACGATTGAAACGATGGTCAGAGGAAGGAATCTGGAATCAGATAATGGAATCTTTTCGAGATTCAGCTTATCAGAAATGTAAGTTCTCGCTAGAAACAGTTTGTGTGGCTAGCAGTTTCATCGAAACAAAAAAAGGTGAGAGAGTACAGATGCTCCGATGGGGAGCATGTAACAAAAAGTATATACTCCTATACAACATAATAGTTGAAGTGGTGACACAATTTGACTCAGGATGTAGATGACATACATGCGTATGATAGTGGATTCTTGCAGGCCATGGCACGTTTAGAAACGCTTGACACAAGTGATCAAAATAAGAATTTAATAAAACAGTTCGTGCGTGGATGTCGCAGGGAGAATTTAGCAAAAAGCACCACAACAAACTACATTAATCTTCTAAAACGGATGATTCAACGATTGCAAGATATTGGATATATGGACGATTTAGATAATCTTGATCAAGATAGTTTCGATGATATGATGTTTTTTCTAGAAGACACGCGTGGAATCTCACAAGGCGAACGCCGCAATTATAAAAAAGTAACAAAGAAGTTTTTTAGAACTTTGTGTGACGATGAAGATGATATTCCAAAGTGGGTACGAAAATTGAAATTAGGGACAGTTACTTCACCTATTCAACCAGGAGATCTTCCAGATAAACATGAAATTGAGAAGTTACTCTCAGCATGTTCAAATGCGAGAGATCGCGCATTCATTGCAGTGTCTGTGGATGGAGGGATGCGTGTAGGGGCGCTGGCATCCTGCAGGATAAAAAATGTAGAATCTGGCCAGTATGGAGTTACGTTATATATTTCAAAAACCAGCAGGTCCAGAAAAACAACTCCTGCAAAGGGGATTCCTCTTACCTGGTCGTCTGGATATCTACAACAATGGCTTGCTGTTCACCCGATGAGGGAGGATCCTGAAGCACCGCTCTGGATCACGTTAGATAAAAACCATGAACCACTCAGCTATAAAACAATCCGGGTAACAATTCAACGTATTGCTAAGAAGGCAGGGGTTGAACGCCGGATTCATCCTCATTTATTCCGTCATGTTGCGATCACGGATTGGATTCTTGATGGTTTGAATGAACAGGAGATCAAACACCGTGCGGGATGGTCGCGGGGTAGTATACAGTTGTTCAAGATATATGCAAATTTCACAGACCAAGAAATGAATGATAAGATCTACGAGAAATACGGGCTCAAAAAAGATAATGTTCGAGATATTACTCTCAAAAACTGCCCTCGTTGTAACAACATCTTACGACCTACCGACAAATTCTGCAGTCAGTGCAGCCTCGTTCTGGATCGCAGAGCACTTGATGAGATACAGGAAATTAAGAATACACTGCCAGAAATCATGCAAATGGTGATGAAAAGTGAAGCAGCAAGACAAATATTGGAAAGAATGGAGGCTGAATAGTTACAAAAAAGGGATCTCCTCAACATTGAGTGGGTAAGTTAATATCTTTTTCTTCCAATTGATTTTCTATGGAAGACAAAGATCTGATTCAAATTGC
>JAFGOO010000106.1 GCA_016926455.1 Methanosarcinaceae archaeon
AAAGCCCAATTATAGGTAAACCTACACGCACCGATATGTTTCATAAAAAGCTCTTGTTGCTCTTTGTTGGGATATAAACAGTATTTGTAGGCTTTAAGCATTAGTAGACATTATATTGAAACAACATATATATTTTTTATAAAAAACATAGAACATATTAATGTTGTGTTGGGATATTACGCCTCTCGTCCCCCATATTACGAAAGGGAACTTCTTGGCTCACAATTAAAAAATAACATCAAATACAACCAACTAGAAATACCCTTGATTCCTATAAAATTCACCGAAAGATTAAAGACCAATCTACATAATTAAACATTGCATTTATAGGAATGTTGCTATTCGAAAATACGTGAGCAATTTTCCAGTTTGTCAAATATTCGACAATATTAGAACAAATAGTTGCAATTATGAAGGTAGTTATAAATTATTCCACACATCATTTATGGAGAATAGTATAGATGAAGGAGATACGAATACATGGTCGTGGCGGACAGGGTTCTGTTACTGCTGCTGAACTTTTGGCTGTTGCTGCTTTTGCTGATGGCAGGTTCAGTCAGGCTTTTCCAGCTTTTGGGGTGGAGCGACGGGGAGCACCGGTTCAGGCATTTACCAGAATTGGAGATGAGCCTATCCGGCTTAGAAGCCAGATATACGAACCTGATTATGTGATTGTCCAGGATGCAACAATTCTTGAGGTGGTTGATGTTGCAGGTGGTATCAAAGATGAGGGAATGATCCTCATAAACACCGAGTTTTCACCGGATACTTTCGAACTGGATACGAAAGCAAAGATAGTGACAGTGGACGCCACAAAGGTTGCTCTTGAAATCATCGGGATACCCATTGTTAATACGGTGCTTCTGGGTGCTTTTGCAGGTGCAACTGGTGAAATCAGACCCGAATCCATTGAGAATGCAGTAAAGGAGCGCTTCCCGGGAAAGGTGGGCAAAAAGAATGCAGAGGCCATACAGAAGGCGTATGAAATAATAATGGAGGCCAAAGCATGACGATATTACCAGGAGGTGTTTGTGAACCACGAAGCACGCTGGGAAATAAAACAGGTGGCTGGCGAACATACAGGCCAATCTTTGATTACGATAAATGCATAAAGTGCAAGCTCTGCGAACTTCTGTGTCCAGACATGGCCGTCCTTCCAAAAGATGACGGTTTCTTTGAAATTGATTATGACTTCTGCAAAGGATGCGGAATCTGCGCGAATGAATGCCCAAAAGATGCAATAGAGATGGTCCTGGAGGAGAAATGATGATCTCAACACGCAAAATAGCTAAGGAAAAGATGAAAGTGGTCGAAGGTTCGTACGCGGTCGCACACGCGGTCAAGGTGTGCAGACCAAATGTGATATCTGCATACCCAATCACTCCGCAGACTCATATCGTGGAAGATCTCTCTCAATTTATGGCAGATGGTGAGATTCCAAACTGCGAATACATCAATGTGGAGTCTGAATTCTCTGCTATTTCGGCACTTGTGGGAGCATCGGCAGCCGGTGCTAGGACGTATTCTGCCACCACATCGCAGGGACTGGAACTGATGCATGAGGTACTGTTCAATGTTTCAGGAATGCGATTGCCAATGGTCATGACGGTAGCAAACAGGGCCGTAAGCGCGCCAATCAACATCTGGAACGACCAACAGGACTCGATTTCCC
This sequence comes from Methanosarcinaceae archaeon, assembly GCA_016926455.1. Lineage (GTDB taxonomy): Archaea > Halobacteriota > Methanosarcinia > Methanosarcinales > Methanosarcinaceae > JAFGQV01. The sequence goes on from JAFGOO010000106.1 coordinate 1,673, forward strand.
AGAGGGACACCGGCTGGATACAGATGCATGCAGAAGATCCGCAGGAAGCGGCCGATATGGTTGCGCAATCATATCGAATCTCCGAGGACAGGGATGTACTTCTGCCTGTGATGCCATGCATGGACGCCTTTGTTCTTTCACATGTCTATGAACCTTTGGTATTGCTTGAGCAGGATCTGGTTGAAGAATATTTGCCTCCTTTTGAACCAGAGTTCGTGCTTGACCCCAAAAACCCTAGAACGTTTGGAGCATTTGCAGACCCATCCATATATACCGAGTTCAGGTACCTGCAGGCAAAAGCAATGGATAAAGCACTTTTGAAGATCGAGGAAGCTGCAAACGAGTTCAATGAAGTTTTTGGTAGGTATTATGGAGGGCTAATTGACGAGTATGAAAAAGAGGATGCAGAGATTGTAATCGTTGCAATGGGCTCAATCATTGGAACAGTAAAAGATGTAATAGATAAACTCAGAAGCAAGGGCGAGAAGGTAGGACTTTTGAAAGTTAGGTCCTTCAGACCATTCCCAATAGAAGCCATCAGAAAAAACCTTAAAGACGCCAAAGTAATAGTTGCCCTTGATAAAAACATATCAATGGGACTCAATGAAGGTGCACTGTGTACTGAGATAAAAGCGTGTCTTTATAACACAGATATCAATGCGCCAGTCATTGGATTTATGATCGGTCACGGAGGGCGTGATGTACCACCGAGTACCATCAACTACATTATCGACCAAGCAAGGAATGTGATGAGTTTAGGAATAACGGTCGAGAGCCAGTTCACTGATGTCAAGGAGGAGATGATATGAGAAACTTATTTGCATCAGGGCACCGAGGATGTGCAGGTTGCTGTAATGCAATGGCTGCAAAGTTCACATTAATGGCAGCAGGAGAGGATTGTATAATTGTTAGCCCCACTGGATGTCTGGAAGTTATGACCACTCCTTATCCTGAATCATCATGGGGTGTGCCATGGATCCATTCATTGTTCGAAAATGCCGCAGCAGTGGCATCCGGAGTCGAGGCTGCGCTGAAAGCGCTGGGCAAGGATGAGAAGACAAAAGTACTGGTTATCGGAGGAGACGGCTCCACAATTGATATAGGAATGCGCTCCATATCAGGTGCTTTTGAGCGTGGACATGACATTACATACGTTTGTGTGGATAATGAAGCTTACATGAATACAGGTGTTCAAAGAAGTGGCGGAACACCCTTTGATGCATCAACGACCACCAGTCCCGCAGGTAGGGTGTCGTTTGGAAATCCAAGACCCAAAAAGAACATGCCTGCCATCATAGTCGCCCATGGTTCACCGTATGTTGCAACTGCATCGCTTGCATATCCAAATGACATGATCAGGAAGGTGAGAGCTGCGATCGACACAAAGGGTCCGACGTATGTCCATGTGCATTCTCCGTGTACTACAGGCTGGGGATTTGACACATCTAAGACCGTGGAGGTTGCAAGGCTTGCATTTGAGACTGCAATGTGGCCGCTGTATGAGATCGAGAACGGCAGGATGACAAAAGTTAACAAGATAAAGGAACAAAAACCTGTTGAGGAATACCTCAGGATACAGCGCAGGTTCAAACATCTCTTTACCATGGAAGGTGGAGATGAAGAAATTAAGAAAATCCAGCATATTGCTGACCAAAATGTCTTAGAATTCGGGTTGATCGAATAAACCCGAATTTTAATTTCCTCATTTAAAACTGCGTTTTTATTTTGATATGTTTTTGGGTATCATTTCCTGACTGAACAGTCCGATATTATCCTTCTTAATCACCTGGTCATAGTTCTTATATCCAAGGATGTCGGCTATTCTGTCTGTGTGTTTGCCTTTAATCTTGTCCAGTTCTTCTGATGTGTAGTCAGTGATGCCTTTCGCAAATATCTTTCCTTCGCATTCAAGTTCTACGATATCACCCCTGTCGAAGGTACCTGTGACACCAATAACTCCAGATGGCAGGAGGCTCATTCTTTTCGTTATTGCATCCTTTGCACCGGCATCCACAGTGACCTTACCTGCTGCCCAGGCAAGAATTATCCAGCGCACCCTGTTCTTGTTCACGTTTTCCCCTGCAAGGAAAAGGGTACCGATGTTCTCGCCTGCAAGTATACGTGGAACAGCATCGTGTATGCTACTGTTTGCAATCACCATATGGCAACCTGAAATGCTGCATATCTTTGCAGCCTCGATCTTGGATCTCATTCCTCCCACCCCTTTCATGCTTGTCGGGCTTCCGCCATAGCTTTCAATCTTAGGTGTGATCTCCCTGACAGTCTTAAGGAGCTTTGCATCTGGATTCCTTTTAGGGTTCTTATCATAGAGTCCGTCAATATCAGAGAGAATGATCAGCAGGTCAGCCTCGATCTTGCTGGCTACCATGGCTGAAAGTTTATCATTGTCCCCGAAGGTTGCCTCTATCTCGTTTACGCAGGTAGAGTCGTTTTCATTGATGATGGGTATGACACCATAATCGAGAAGAGTTGAAATGCTGTTACGCAGGTTCAGGTAGGTCAGCCTGTTAGAGAAGGACTGGTATGTAAGGAGTATCTGCGCAACGTTGAGTCCATATTTTCCGAATGCTTTTCTCCATTCTTGCATAAGGACGCTCTGTCCTACTGCTGCTGCAGCCTGGCGCAGAGGGATTTCTCGTGGTCTGCAGTTTATTTCCAGAAGGTCAAGTCCGACCCCAATGGCTCCAGAACTCACAATAATGACATGCTTGCCTTGGTTATGGAGTTCGAGAACATGGGAGGCGATATCGTCCATCAATATACCGTTAAGACTGCAATCATCCCGTGTGATGGAGGATGTCCCGATCTTTATGACGACTTTATCAATGTTCGCTAATAATTGTTTCCTATCAATCAAAACCTTTGCCTCTTTTTTGATTTTTTTTATACCTTGTTTTCGGTTCTTTTATTACAAGGTTAAAGTTTGCAGATTAGCTAGTCACATCCATATATTCCACGTCCAGTTTTTTGTGCGTGAACTCCTTTGCATTGGGACCTACATAATCCGCGACCACGTCACCGTTGCCTATGAGGACGTACTTGTAAATCACGAGTCCCTCAAGACCTACCGGACCCCGTGCATGTATCTTGTTGGTGCTGATGCCGACCTCCGCTCCTTTGCCGTACCTGAAACCGTCGGCGAAACGAGTGGAAGCATTTACCATTACACTGGAAGATTCCACAAGGTTGACAAAAAGTTTGCGACTCGTTGCGTTCTCGGTGACGATGCTGTCTGTGTGATGTGAGCCATAGTTGTTGATATGGTCGATGGCATCATCGATGGAATCAACCACTTTTACTGAAAGGATGAGGTCATTGTATTCGGTTCTCCAGTCATCTTCGGTAGCTCTGAATACTGCTTTTAGAGCCTTTATCCCTTTTACGATTTCGTGTGAGCGCTCGTCGCAGCGAAGTTCCACACCTGCATCAAGATACCTCTGTGCCATTTCTGGCAGGAAGATTCCTGCAATGTCCTGATGCACCAGCAGTGTTTCTATGGCATTGCAGACCGCAGGGTATTGAACCTTTGAATCAAAACAAACATCATATGCTTTAGTGAGATCTGCCATGTTGTCAACATATGCGTGGCATATACCGTCCGCATGTCCAAGTACTGTGATACGTGTGTTGTCCTGTATGAATTTCACGAAGGCATTGGAACCTCTTGGGATGAGAAGATCGATATAATTGTCCATCTTTAGGATATCCATAACTTCTTCCCTAGTTTCCATGAGCTGGAATGCCCCTTCGGGGATTCCCTTTATCTCTTCGACGGCTCCTACAAGAACGTCGAAGATGACTCGGTTCGAACGCATGGATTCGCTTCCACCTTTGAAGATCGTTGAATTGCCGCTTTTGAGGCACAATGACATAATCTGCGGAACCACATCCGGGCGCGATTCGAAAATCACCCCTATGAGACCAATAGGCCAGCTTACCTGATAAAGGTTGAGTCCACGGTCCAGTTCAAGGGCCTGTAGCGTCCTGCCTACAGGGTCGTCCAGTTTTATTACATCCCTTATCCCTGTGATCATACCGTTAATCTTGTTATCGTCAACTTTCAGCCGGTCCACCAGCGCACGGGAAAGTTCTCCCTTCTCACACAGTTCCTGCGCATCTAAAATATCTGCTGCGTTTGCCTCAAGAATCAACCTTCGTTGCTTGTCCAGTGCCAGCGCCATGTTCTCAAGAGCTAGGTCCTTGACATCTGAGGAAACACTTGCAAGTCCAATAGCTGCCTTTTTAGCAGTCTTTACTTTTGATTCGACATCTTCCACCATATTCTATCACCGTTGGAGTAAAAAGCCAGCCTTTTTAAGAGACTGTAGCTCACAACCTTCATATGTATAACAAGTGTCCTCTTGTTCTTATAAGATTTTAATTGCTCCTATAGAATTTGCAACTCAGAACTGAAAAATGACCGGAAGGATACACAATTCTGTAGGGGGCTGTGGTTACTGGACCAAAAAATACTGCAAGAGTTGATCACATAATAATTTTCTTATGAGTTTGAATATTCAGAAGACCAGCCAGAGATTGTGCCATAAGTCTGACTACTCCCACGACTTAAGTCTTGTGGTTCTTTTATTGAACCCTAAAGAGGCTGTCAAATTAGCTCATAAATCTCCTTTTCTAATTTGACAACATTTTTTAAAAAAACTTTCCAAATGAGTTTCTGTTTTC
>JAFGOO010000107.1 GCA_016926455.1 Methanosarcinaceae archaeon
ATTTGTAGGCTTTAAGCATTAGTAGACATTATGTTTTAACAATATATATACATATTTTTTGTATAAAATAGAGAACATACTAATGTTTTGTTGGGATATTACTCCTCTCATCCCCCATCTTACGAAAGGGGACTTCTCGGCTTACAATTTAAAATGCCCATTTAGACATCTGAGATAGCAAGTGTTCTATTTCCTATTTTTTTACAAATAAAAAATGTGTTTTGACTCATTGAAAACTGCATGCCGTGATTTCACAAGTCATATGAACCTATCTTGGGTTGCAAACAGTATTGAAGTCCTGCGACTACCCCGATGCCAAAATAAATTATAACAGTGTAACTTCCGAGAGAATATACTCGCCTTTAATGGCATCCAAATCCATCAAGAACGTCAATTGAAGTTGCAATTATTTTAGAAATTTCGTACTGGTCCCATCTATTAGAATCAATTATAATATCGTATATCGACAAATCACTGATATCAATTCCATAGATACCCTTATACCGGATGGATTCTGAAGCCTCACGCTTTATAGTACCATCAAGCATCACATCAAAAGGAGCATTTTCCCTGTCTGCTATTCTTTTAACACGCACATTAAAAGGAGCTTTAATCCAGACCTTAAGTCCTTCATCTACCATATGACCTGTGAGCCTGCCTTCGAGGATGAGATTATCACTAATGTTTGCAATCTCCTTTTGCCGTTTATCGATATCAAGGTCAATTGAAGGGTCAGATTCTGCCAGTGCCCCGAACTCAGCAAGTGTCAGAGCGCGTTCTTCTGCAAGTCTTCTGAAAACCTCACCTGCAGAGACCATACCAACGCTATAATGTTCTGCAAGCAGTTTAGCTACCGTTGTTGTCCCACTACCGGGCAATCCGCTAATTGTCAACAACATCTATACGCCACCAATATCCAGTGCTTTTCGGATTAACTGGCTGATAGCAAGTGAAGTGATAAAATACCAGAATATCCAATACTGGAATGGTCCCATCACCGACCCCGTCAGCAACTGCTCGCCCCAGAAAGGAAAAACAAGTGTCAAAGGATCATGAACCGTTAGATCGGCGATATAATTGTATGCCCACATAAACAAGGGCAGAGAAATAATACTGATGTAAGCCATTGGTTTGAACTGCTGCTTGGTCATCTCCATCTGGTCCCCCATCATTTCTGTACGCTGCTCTTCCAGTTTTTTGAGCAAATAGGTGTTTTGGGAAAGCTGTGCCTCCCTGAACTCCTTCTGGAAAGACTTCATGCGTTCCTGCGTATCACGCATCAAATTCCAATCAATCGTATATTTCTGAATCAGCGATGAGTAAATTGCCGTGATAGCTGCCATTATGAAAAGCACGATATGAAAATTTTGATGACCTACAATAGTAATTACAGGATCCATAAAAATACCGATCGACTTGCCAACCGCAGTTCTAAACTCCTGCCCCAGTACTATTATACCGAGCATGAGCGAAAGACCAAGTGCAAGCAAGAACTGATCGATTGTTTTTTTAATATTCGATGCTGTCAAAGCAATCCTCACCAATTAACAATTTTTTCTATGTTTCTAAGTTATTTGTCCAGCATATCACAGATGTCTGCAAAGACTTCGTCAATATCACCGGTGCCATCTACGGTTACCAGAATACCCATCCGGTTATAATAATCAATCAAAGGCTGTGTTTGCTCTTGATACACTTTAAGCCTCTGTCGTATGGCATCATCCTTGTCATCATCGCGCTGATATAGTGTTCCACCGCAGGTATCGCATATCCCATCCATTTCAGGTGGATTGAACTTTATATGGTAACTTGCACCACAGCTGCACATACGCCGTCCACCAAGACGTATTACAAGTTCATTATCCGGGACATCTATATTCAAAACTACCTCTAGGGGCTTACTAATTTCATCAAGTATACCTGACAATGCATCTGCCTGCGGAATTGTTCTTGGATACCCGTCCAGTAAAAATCCGACCTGACAATCTGGTTCTGCAAGTCTGTTTTTGATAATACCAATCAACACCTCATCGGGAACCAATTCACCTTTATCCATGTATTCCTTTGCAGCAAGCCCAAGCTCGGTGCCCTCGCGGAGATTTGCACGCAGTATATCCCCGGTTGAGATATGTGGAATCTTGTAATGCCCGGCTAACTTCTTTGCCTGGGTACCTTTTCCTGCACCCGGTGGACCAAATAATACAATGTTCATCAATATATCTCCGTTTTCAATTAATTTATCTACCAAAGAAAGACCTGACCATGGGATGCATCTCCATCATCTGTTCTGATGCGATGTCCTCATAAAGACGGTACACAATACTCACAGTAAGTAGCAGTCCTGTACCTCCTGCTCCGCCAATGGTACCAAGAAGACTTGCCACAAGGGTCAACAATCCTATGAACGCACCACCAATGACAGTGACCTTAGGAATGTACCTGACCATGACCTTCTCAATGCTACCTATGTTTCGCCTGAAGCCCGGAATTTGCATGCCTGAATTGAATATTTTCTGTGCAGTTGGCTTGGCACCCATTCCAGTCGTCTCGATCCAAAACAGGGCAAAAATAATCCCACCAACTATCAACATGAAAGCATCCACAAAAACATGCAATGCGATTTGCCAATTTGCAGGGGCAACAGCACCATAACTCGTAAATGATTCCCTGACAAGTGATGGTATCCAGTTATAGGGGCTGTTGATGGGAGCTAAATAATACATAATCCCGTTTATAGGATTGGAGCCGCTGTACTCACCAAAAATAGTGATACCACGACCAGCCATAAGCATACCTATCATCTGGATGTTTGCCTGCAGAGCTCTTACAAGAATCATTGGAAGAACGGAAGCATAAATAAGTTTTACAGGGAACCGCCCTCTTGCACCCCTGACCGAACTGTGGGCCAGTGGTATCTCAATACGGGTACTTTCCACAAAGACAACAAGGAGAAAGATCGTAACCGTGCTCACAAGTGCAAGGATCCCACCATTGATAAGCAAGAACATCACTCCATCACCTGATAAGAGGTAATCAGCGCCCACATTTTGAGCTATGTATATCCATTTGGGAATGAGTCCTATGGGCAGTCCTGATGTATCCGGTTTCCAGTTAAACACACCAGTAACTATTTGCTGGGAAACACCTGCCACAATGAACAATCCAACACCAGAACCAATACCCCATTTGGAAACAACCTCATCCATGAAAAGTATCATAATCCCACCGATACATATCTGCAGGAATATCAGAAATGTTATGGCACCCAATCCAACACCAAGCGATGCTGCCAGACCTGCATCTGGCTGGATATAGCCACCCATAATCTGCGGCAATGCCTCAAGTACTATCATAATAAAAACCAGAAACTTCTGAGCACCCTGGAAAAATGCCTGATCAGAAGGGTCAGACAAATTTAGCTTGATCACATCTGCCCCAACAAGCAACTGCAAAACAATAGATGCTGTAACGATCGGCCCAATACCGAGCAGCATCAAAGATCCTGACGCTCCTGCAAAGAATGCCCTGTATGATTCAAACAGGTCTATTGAGTCTTTGGACAGACCGAATAACGGCACATTTGCAAGTGCAAAGTAGAGTATCAGTATTCCGAGTGTCCACCACAATTTATTTTTAAAATGTACATGCCCTTCTGGACTTGCAACTGCAGGTAAACGACGAAAAATCGGTTCCAAAGCTTCCTTGAGACTCATCAATCACACCTTTTTCATGGAAAATATCAATAAACAAATTATCCCGATAAACTTACTTTTTAAACTACGATATCTTGACACTACATAAAAGTAATGCTATGTTCTGAAATTACTCTTATATCTTGATACAGGTCCCACCGGCACTTTCGATCTTGACCTGAGCAATGGCCGAGAATTCGGCTGCTTTAACCACCAGATTCTTTTTGACCTGTCCGGTTCCTAGTACCTTCTCAATTCCAAGGTCAGTAAGATCCAGATGATAGGTACCATTCTCTAACTGTGCAAAATCATCCTCTACAAGCTGGTCTGCAAGTTCATCGAGTTCACCGACATTTACCACTGTAACGTCACTAATCATTTTCAGAGGACGTTTAAATCCATGTTTTCCCTGCGCATATCCAAGCTGCAGTGCCCTAACAAAATGGTGTTTACATCCACCACATTTACCTCGTCCTCCACGGTTACCAGCGCCGCGCCGGTTCTTATGGGTACCGCCACCGCAGGTTCGTGACCCTCTGAACTTTTTTGTGTTGGTCTTGCTCATGTTAACCTACCTCATTTTGTTCAACAGTGTCACTATCTGTTCTTTATGGTTTCCTAACACACCACGCTGCTGAACTGTTTTCTTGATACCCGCGTGTCCTTTACGGGGGGGGTGAAGTCTTAAGACGGGCTTCATTTTAGGAACGTCTTTAAGTGTGGCTTTACCATCAATTACTGCTTCTGCAAAGGATTCGATTGAATCAAAAGGTGTATTTTCAGCAATGTACTCATTAGTAAGACGTGCACCACCTTCCAGCCTTCCACGATTCTTAAGCATCTGTGAAAGGGTCTCCGAATCAATGGTACCATATGCTACATAATCCTTAACTTTCTGTATCATACCGGTGTTATTCGGATTTTCTTCTAAAATCACACAATGATTGACCTTGTGTAAACGGAGCATCTTTAGAGTATCCTCTATAGAACCCCTCACATTCACTTCACCACGCATCCTAACTACTGCGTACATCTCAGACCTCCGCCTTTTCATAATTTATAGGAAGCCTGACAGTATTGGTATTCATCAATGCGTTGTAGGTCGCTTTTGCGAAATTGAGGGTCGTTCGTGTTGTACCCTCTGTCCTAGTCCATACATCCTTGATACCTGCCTTTTCAAGCACCTTCCGAGCAGTGCCGCCAGCCGCGAGTCCAAGACCACGTGGTGCTGGTTTCAGTTCAACGGTCACACTACCAGCTTTTCCGCGCACCTCGTGAGGTACGGTGTGTTCAAGTCCACAGGCACATTCCCATGAACCACAACCACGTTTGATAGGAGTAATATTGATCTTTGCATTATCGATTGCTTTCCTGATAGCTGGACCAACCTGTACATCCTTGGCTTGACCAAGTCCCACGTAACCGTCTCCATTTCCAACGATGACAGTAGCCCTGAATTTCACACGTCTACCTGAATCGGTCATCCTCTGGACCATATTAATATCGAGAACCTCGTCCTCCAATTCAGGAAGCAGTATATCCACGATATTCGATTCCCTTATCGGCAAACCTGACTCAATAGCCTCGTCCATGGAAGTGATCTGCCCCTCAGCAACGAGTTTTCCAAGTCTTGTCTGGGGAATCCATTCCTCATCATATCCATATGCCATATTATCACCTAACTAAATTCGGAAAGGATCTTTTTCTTAACAGCCTCAAATTGCTCCGGCAGATTTGATCCTTCCACATACTCTGCTACGTGTTCTCCTCTTATACGCTCATCCGATGGAAACACTGATGGATTGTGAGGAACATCCATTCCCGCATCAATGATACCTTTCAGTACAGCATACACACGAGATCCTGCAGAGGATGCTGCAAGCCCAATATCCAGTACACCACTTTCATATTCTTCGTCAAGTGCTCTTAAACCAAACAGCAAACCCGTAAGATATGCAGCGGTTGTGTTACCTGTTGCCCCTTCGTATCCATATTTCTTAAGCTCGGTTGAAATTGCTGATGAGAGTGTTACGTCACCTTCGGGTTTAGGAGCTACCAGCTGAACCTGCATGTGTCTTGCACTTTTTCTCACAACCACACGATTCTCTTCAGACAGAAGTAACCTGAGACGCTGGTGGTAGTCTGTGCGCCCTTCTCTTCGACGCCTAAATGGAACTTTATATCTGGGTCCTGTTGCCATAATTAACTCCTCCAAGCTAATATATTACATAAATAATTTGTTTTCATTCAACTATTCCTCACGTTTTATGAGTTTTTGCGACTCCAGATGTGCATCGAGGTGTGCAAGACTGCGGTATTCCCCGCCCTTTGCTTTTCGGTACATTTTGCAGTACGTAGTTTTATCAAGCGAGCCGTTTGCACGTAGTTCCTTGAGCCTTTTTCTAAGAGCACGGATTTTCTTGATCCACTGTTCCTTTTTTGGATTCCTCGCACCTTTTTTACCCTTACGTGACCCGTGTCCTTTGCGATGTCCATACTTGCGTTTGGCATCCCGAACCCTAGCACGACCTCGGCTAACACCTTTTACATCTACAGCCTTGATAGTCCCATTTGCGATTAGTCCACGAATATCCTCTCTGGTGATTGCATCTGAAATATTCTCAGAAGCATCCGGATCCATCCACACCCTGTGAACTCCACAATCTAAAATCTTTGAGGCAATCCGTTTCTGATTGGACAAATCTTTCATCTTACTCACCTCTTGAAGGGTTTAAGACCCTGATGTTGAGTTCCACTGCCTTTTCTTTGATTAAGTTTCTCTTTTTTGCACCAACGGTCCTTGCAATCCTTATAGCCTCAATAGATGCATCAACCTTCTCGACATCAGATACGTTTCGTACAAGAACCTCTGCAAATCCCGATGGGTGAAGTCCCTTCACAATTACCGGACTGCCATACCCTACCTGTGCAAGTGCACCCTTTGCGCGAACATGCCGGCGCTTTTTCCCCTGCAGACCTCTTGG
>JAFGOO010000108.1 GCA_016926455.1 Methanosarcinaceae archaeon
AAGGCAGCTGGTTTTGACTTCTTCAAGGTCGATGCGGGAATGTTTGCACCATCGAAGATGACCATTAACGATCTTAACAGCAAGAAATCATTCACAAGCGGACATATCAACCCAAGTATTTTACTTGAGTCCTTTGGCATCAAGAACGTATAAGAACACATATAACCGAAAGATTGTACAACCATCCTGGTTGTACATACTATCTTTTTATTTTTGAGGATTTAATAACATGAAAATATTGAACAGTTCTAAAGGAGTTGGAGGAATACTTGCCGGATTCCGGGGTCTAGTTGATGATTCAAAGAAAATCACCTTCATCGGGACTCCCGGATTTTGTACGCCTTTTGCAGAACTTATGGGATTTGTACTAAGAGGAAGTGGGAAAGAACTTACATTCATATCAAACCTTAATTTTAATGATGCAAAAACCATAATCTCTACAGGCGATGGAATGCAACTCGGGAAAGTAACAGACCCGCATGCAGATACCGTGGTTCTGCTTGGAGGAGTTGCAATGCCCAAAATGGGAATTGATCCAGAAGCAATGAATGAAATGATTTTGCAGGTGTTTGAGGGTTCTGAACGCAAATTGGTAATTGGTGTATGCTTCCAGTCAGTATTCCAAGAACAGAAATGGACTGATAAAATTGACTTCGATTATATTATTGACTCTGATTTGTCAGTGGATTTGATAGAAATGTGAACTGCCACCGTTTAAAAACGGTGGTCTTCTTAAACCAACATGATAAATGTCTGTATTTTTAGGATATTTCTGCATCGACGACCACATGCCAGACACCGGGTGCATATTTCTTGATTCTGCGGCATTCCCGAATTTTAACCTCACGCCCAATCTCAAGTGCAGCATCCCTAATACGGGATACTGGGCGTTCAAAGAGCAGTTCCTCAGGTGTAGTTTCATGATAATGCAAAACACCACCACCTTTTTTTATCGCCATCAATCCCTGATTTAAATAATGGTGAGTGCTCCCGACATAGCCCATTATTACCCTATCTGCCACATCCTGAGGGGTAAGCTTTGAACAGTCACCATTTATCGGCATAATGATATTTTCTACTTGATTTAGTAGTATGTTCTCCAGCAGATATCCATAGGAAACTGGATTGATCTCTATGGATATGATCTTTTCAGGTTTTGAATAGACAGCCATTGGTATGGAAAAATACCCAATGCCAGCGAACATGTCCACAACCACCTCATCCTTACCAAGCATACTCATACGCTTTCGCTCTGGCAGGTTCCCTTTTGAGTACATTATCAGCATGACGTCCATCTTGAACAAGCACTGGTTTTCCCGGTGGATAGTTTCAGTCTGGGAACCCGTGACGATCTTTCGTTTTGGTTCCCTGAACTGTCCTTCTATTCCAAAATCCTGGATTACACTTTTGCAGCCCGGGTACATCTCAAGGAGGGTTTTTGCAATGAGTGCCTTTCTGCTGTCAATCTCCTCTGGAATGCTAACGATGATGACATCGCCAATTAACTGCCAGCCTGAGGGTACATATTCAAGTTCTTCTACAGGAATTACTCCTTCTAACCGTTCTTTTAAAGACTCCCATTTTCCGTAATATTCGAGCTCCTTCTGCTCGATTATCGTATACCCCTCCACGTTCCCTTTGACCGGAATCTCCAGTAATTTTTCACCTGTGTGCCCTCTGGATACCTTGATTTTTCTGTTTTTATCCAAAATATCTCGCTGGAGCAGCTTTAATCTTACCGGTTCTGCCTCTTCGGCCGGGACGATAATTGCTTTTTTCATGATATTTATTTTATCATGTTGGAGTAAGAAGACAACATGAATCCAGCTACACAACATCTTGATAATTCTGAGGTTGACGTGACATTATAGAGTACAATTATTGTCTTGGTCCCCGTTTCGGTTATAACTACTGTTTCCATGTCGAATCGAATCTATCCTTCAGTCACATACAGTCTCATAATTAAATAGACAATTCAATTTTGTCAACATCCACAAGGATACCTTGACCTCTAGTTTATCTCAATAATTGGTTTAATGTTCTGATCTGTATCTTACAAGCGGTAGATGTCGTTGTTTACATCCACTCAGTCACACTTCACATTCTTTGCGATGTCATCTCCAACATCCGATGTCCCTGATGTACCACCCATGTCATATGTTCGGACCTTTCCATCAAGGATTGTCTTCTCAATTGCTGAGACGATAGAGGCTGCAGCTTTGGTCTCACCCAGTTGTTCAATGAGCATCGCCCCAGCCCATATGGTTGCAATTGGATTTACCTTGTTCATCCCCTTGTATTTAGGAGCAGAGCCGTGAATCGGTTCGAACATGCTTGTTCCATCCGGATTGATGTTCCCACCTGGCGCAAGCCCGAGACCACCCTGGACCATGGCACCAAGGTCTGTGATGATATCACCGAACATGTTAGGGGTCACCACAACATCGAACCATTCAGGGTTCTTCACGAACCACATTGTCATTGCATCCACATAATTGAAATCCGTTGTAACGTTCGGATGGTCTGCTGCAACAGCTTCGAACTCCTCTCTCCAAAAACCGTAAATATCCGAGAGTACATTGGCCTTATCCACGGAAGATAGGTGTTTCTTGCGTTTCTCAGCAAGGTCGAAAGCATATCTGATCACTCTATCAGTGCCTTCCTTTGAGATCATACCTATCTGGTACCCAATCTCCTCACTATCGGTCTCGATGTCCAGACCAAACTTTGCTGAGTACAATATTCTGGATACTTCAAGCAAATCCTTGCTGATTCCTTTCTTCGCACGCCCCCCAATTCCAACATAGAAATCCTCAGTATTCTCACGAACAACGACAAAATCAATATCTTCCGGGGTTTTGTCCTTTATGGGGGTCCAAACTCCTTCAAGGAGTTTAATCGGACGCAGGTTGATGTACTGGTCAAAGTAGAACCTTGCAGTAAGAAGGATACCTTTCTCAAGTACCCCTGGAGCAACCCTCGGGTCCCCAATAGAACCAAGATAAATCGCAGGGTATTTTGCAAGTTCTGAAAGTGCATCCTCTGAAATCAGTTCTCCTGTTTCAAGATAATGGTCTGCACCATACAGATACTCGATCCATTCAACATCGAATCCGAACTTTTCTCCGGCAGCATCGATTACCTTTTGACCCTCTGCAATGATCTCAGGTCCGATTCCATCACCGGGTATTACTGGAATTTTATAATGTGTCATATATAAATATCCTAAAAATCATTTATTAAATCTTTAATTAATAGACCAGATTAGGCAATGATCTTTTTTGTATATTCGATCAAACCGCCGGCATCCACAATCCCGCGCACGAAATCTGGAAGCGGTGTTGCCTGGTAACTCTCACCCTTTGTTTTGTTTTCGATAATTCCTGTTGCAAGGTCAACTTCGATTTCGTCGCCATCATCTATCCGATCGGTATCTGGACACTCGAGAAGTGCAACCCCAATATTGATTGCGTTCCGGAAAAATATACGCGCAAAAGACTTTGCTATCACACACCCGATCTTTGTACCTTTAAGAGCAAGCGGTGCATGTTCTCTTGATGAACCGCATCCAAAATTATTACCTGCAACAATGATATCGTTCTCGTTGACCTCTTTCGCAAATTCTGGGCGCACGCCTTCAAAAGCATGTACTGCAAGTTCCATGGGCGTGTTCAAAATCAAATACCTACCCGGCATAACTGCATCTGTGTCAACATCGTCTCCAAATTTCCAAACTCTTCCTTTCATAATAATCACCAATAATCAAATGCTTGAACTGCCACCCTATAAATATAGTGCCTTCCTGCTTCATTCTTTGAATCATTGTTCACAAGTCCACAGGCTCATCCCCTCGTTCAGAAGGTGTCAAATACCAATTAAGTTCTGCTTATATAAAGCAAACTTATTGATATTAATAGCAGCATTGATATCACTATAATGTTTTGGATTATAATCTGGACGATTCAATTCTATATTTGTAAGCTTTCAACATAAATACCACTATGTGTATTAAAACCATTTATAATTTTTTTAAATTTAATTAATAAATTTGTATTATAGAATAGACATAATTCATCTACCGTTTATATACGACGGTCTTCTTACTCCAATATGATAAATACTGCAATATTAACTACTCCCACGACTAAAGTCGTGGGGTTCTTTTATTGAACCTTAAAGGAGTCTTATTCTCTAATGAGTTTAAGCAATTGCTGAT
>JAFGOO010000109.1 GCA_016926455.1 Methanosarcinaceae archaeon
AGAGAGCTCCAAGAATGGGACCACAATTGTTGATCTTACAATAGATCAACAACTGTTGTCATCATTATAGGGCACTTTCATGGTAAATATATAATGTTTTTGATTATCTAAAAGGCGGGGTATGATTCACTCCATGTAGAAAATGGGATGAATTGTACCCCTACACCCCAATTATCATAAAGAGGATCAGGAAAGCTGGATTTGAAGCTACTGTCTTAAGACGAATATTATATACAAGAAGAGTGGGTAGAGGAGATTGGAACTGCATATGGGAAACTACTTACCAAGCCTTCCAAGAAGTCTATTGAACAAAAAATAAGGGACATAATCAAAAAAGGAATGGCATAGAAACAGGAATCATTGGCGCTCCTAATCTCATTATATCCAATCGGAAAACTGCCACCAATCAGTGGTGTCCAAAAAAACATTCATTTTAGATTATCTCACAACTATATGAGATTATTTGGCTGTTTTTTTTCGGGGAGCACAGGAAGAGGCATTGTATTCACGAGAACAGGGCTTTCCACATCTTTAGCACGCTCAAGTACCAGTTCCTTTCCCTTTTGAGTGATTGCAAACAGGGGGACGGCTGTTCCGACCTGGGCTAGCGGTTTGATCACATCGCGTATATTCTTCGATGCACAACCTGTGATAATATCCACTTTTTCTACAAGTTTTAGTGCATCTTCCCTGCTAATACCGGTCACATGAACTACTATTATCATCAGGTCAATCCCAAGTTCGGATTCTATCTCACGTAGTGTCCTTACAGTATCAGGATCGATGACAGTCACTGCTATACGCTTATATCCAAGTTCAGCAGCCTTTTTAACTCCTCCCACAGGGTCAATCTTTGCAGATGAAGGGTCAAGTACAATTCCTCCCCTCTCATTAATATTATTCATTATACCATCGATGGGTTCGGTCTCAATCAGACCTGAAATCCTTGCACCCATTCCCTGTACGAGGCTTGGGTTACTGGTAATCACGGTTCCTGCACCCTCACACACTGTTACCGTGGTGTCAAGCATATCCCTCTTAAGACCGCTCATCATTATTTCAGATGCACCAAACCCTACAAAAACCTTGAGTTCTAACTGGCGGTTTTCTGTGAACATGCCAAAATCACGTATACGAAACTCCATATTTTCCCTGACTTTTTCAGACGTTATTTTTTTAATTCCTCGCATTTTATCGAAAATTGGACACCATTCTATTTGTGGTTCACTAATTTCAACCACTTCACCATCTTTAATAACAACTCTTGTCTTTCCAATCAGTTCCATCACATGCGGCATAAGATTACCTCTTTAATAATAGTTATCCAATGTTAGGATACTTTTTCCAGTGTTCTTTGACAAGTTCGTTTCTTGGAATCGAATGACAGTGCTTTTCCCGTTCATTCATCTCATCATCGAATGCTTCTAACGAACGGTATAGATACCAGATACCGTCCTTCTGGTATGACTCAAAAACGTTTGGATCTCGCTCTTTATCATTTGGGTCGATAGCTTTTTCAAAATACCTGTTATATCCTTCAAGAACTTTTTTGTTATTCATATAAATATATCTTGCAGAGAAATATTTAGTGCTTTTGGTATTACTGTTTAAGAAATAGTCACAGTGCACTGCGCCTGTCGATAATCTTCTTTGCCTTTCCCGCAGTTCTCGGAATTGTTCCTTTCTCAACCAGTTCCACATTTGTCCTGATGTTCAGTACTTTTTTCAATTCATTTTCAACATGCTTTTGTGCTTCTGCAAGATCCTTGAGTTCTCCAGTAAATGCATTTTCTTCCAGTTCGACTCGTACCGTTATCTCGTCCAACCGGTGCTGAAGCCTATCCAGTACGACCTGGAATTGGTCAGTGACCTCGGGAATGCCTGCAATAACATCTTCGATTTGTGAAGGGAATACATTTATACCCCTCACAATAAGCATATCATCTGCCCGCCCGAGTACTCTCGAAATCCGCTGTGTTGTTCGACCGCATGCACATTCGCTTTCAAGAAGACGCGTGATATCACCTGTGTGATATCTAATAAGCGGAAGTGCTTCCTTGGTAAGCGATGTTAAGACAAGTTCACCTTTTTCGCCTTCTGCAACATTTTCCCCCTCCGAATCAAGAACCTCTACAAGATAATGATCGCTCCAGATGTGAAGGCCGTCCTGTTCCTCGCATTCAAATGCAACCCCCGGTCCAAACATTTCCGAAAGACCATAAGAATCATAGGCCTTTATGTTCAGTGCCTTTTCAAGTTCTTTTCTTGTATTCGATGACCATGGTTCGGCACCGAAACATCCGATCTTTAATGATAGCTTGTCCAGAATATCAATCTCTTCTGCTGTTTCTGCAAGGTATAGGGCATACGAGGGTGTACAGTGAAGTGCAGTCACTCCAAAATCCTGCATCATTTCAAGCTGCCGGACTGTGTTTCCTGTGCCACTTGGAACAGTCATTGCACCTAATTTTTCAGCACCGTAATGGACCCCCAACCCACCAGTGAATAAACCATAGTTGACCGCATTCTGGAAAACATCGTCCTTTCGGATGCCTACCATCATTAGATTCCTTGCCATCAGGTTAGACCATGTATCTATGTCTCCAGCGGTATAACCCACAACAGTAGGCTTTCCACTTGTACCTGTTGAAGCGTGAATTCGTACAACATCCTTTTTTGGCACTGCAAATAACTCAAATGGATAGTTTTCACGTAGGTCATTTTTTTGTGTTGAAGGCAGACGCATTGCATCATCTACTGACACTATATCATCTGGCATGATACCAAGCTGGTCGAACTTTTTTTTATAAAATGGGACATTATTGTAGACCCTTGCAACAGTTTTCTTTAAACGCTTAAATTGTAGTTGCCTTAGCTCATCGGTACCCATTGTCTCATATTTTGGCTGCCAGTATTTCATTCAAATATCTCCGATTTAGGGGGGTGAATGGACTCTTTCTTTAAATGCATTACTGTTTGCAAATACAAATCTCCTGATTATTTGTTTTTTTGAATATGCCATTTTGATACAATTTGACTTTCATCTGACGTACTCCCACGACTAAATTTCGTGGTGTTCTATGGTTAGCTGCTTTCAATCCATTGCCACTTTCGAAATATCAGTGTTTTCTTTCAGCACATCACTTTTTCTACTGAATCGAATTATGTTTGGAGATAATGCAATATTGAAAGCTGCATTAAAATCTGCATGTTCAATGTGTCCGCAATCAGGACACTCAAAGTTTTTACCATTCCTGTTCCCTATATCACCGCACCTACTACCTGTTTGGGAAGTGTATTTTGGGTCGATATAAGCGATAGGTACTCCAAGCAACTTAGACTATATTCTATCCTCTTTTGTAGCTGATAGAAAGACCAACTGTTCAAAGAGTATCGGAATTATCTGGAATGTTTTTTTGTTGTTCCGTATACATTTTAGTTCTTCAAGTTTGATACCACAATTATTTTCGTTATCATTGTCAACAATTTTCCTACTTATTTCATGGTTCAAATCCCGGACAATTCTACTCTCTCGATTCTTAATTTGTTTGACCTTTTTGTATTTGCCTTGTTTCTGCAACTTTTTTCTCATATTCTTGTATTTGTTATGAGTGTGCTGTGCATGTTTACCAAGTTTCATTATTTTTCCGCTATTTGCTTCTCCTGTCACTACTACATGTCCGGTAGTGTTTCTATCAACTCCTATACATTTATAGGCTTTATACTCTGAATTTTCAGAAACTGTTACTGTGAACTGACACCTATTAAAAAGGGTGGCTTCCTATTTCATTGACAAAACCAAAGGTTTAACTCAAAGGCATTTACCTTAGTTCCTACTGCAAGATCAAAAATGTCTATAGCAGCATTATGGTCTCTATCTACTACTAATCTACAATGATGATAATTATGTATCCTTGTAGGTCTACTTTAGAAGTACAATAACTACATTTTTAGTATGTGTTGTGTGGATTAACCAATTTTACAACCTTACCAGCCTCTTACTCTTTGTGCTTGGGTTTAATACCCTGATGTTGCCATCGACGCAATCCATAGCAGGATTAACTCGAATGAATGAAGTAGCAATACGGCAATTCATGTTGTATCTTCTTGTCGCACTCAGCTATTGACGTTGGTTTTGCTGAAAGAGTAAATTAATGAAGATTATAGAAATATTGTTGAATGTGTAAAATTTACGGATCGGGTCAAATCATGGATCGGGTTTAAACAGGTTCCGCACTTTACAAAACATTATAATTGTTTTGAGAATTTTTCTGTAGAACATTTATGTAAGAATTTCCTCATTTTCATTTAGTTCGATTTCCAGAACTGGAAGTACCTGAACCTGACCATCAGAGTCATAGCATTGCCAGCTGTTTTCATCATAAGGAGCACCCACGATGATATGATGAGTACCTGTTTTTCTAAAAAGCCGCAGGTCGGCTTTTGAAGGTTTGAGGTTAGGAACGGGGTGACTGTGGACAGAACCGACTGAACTGATATTTGGCATCATAAAAAGTTTGATGACAGCATTCCTGTCACTTGATTCTGTACCCGGGAGTATAACGACATCTTTGATAATCCCTTTCTCCGCCCGCAGAAGCCCTGCAAATTCTTGCGGTGCACTTGATTCGCTGACCTTGAGAATAAATTCAAGAGTCTCACGTGCAATCCCTATAATTTTCATGTTACTTAGTTGATGTAGACTACATATATCTTTTTGCTCATGAACGTAGTTCTTTTCATTTTCTTCTGTCAAAATACTGAAAGATCCACATCAGGAACATAATGATAAACCGTTTAGATAATGAAACATACTAAGCTAACCAATAACCATTTAAATCAAATTTATTTGATTTAAAATCAATTTTATTTTTTGAAAGATGTTATATATATTATGATAGGTAAATGTAGCATAAGTTAATCAAGAGGTCGAATATATGGAAGGTTCTCAATTTTTTTTTATACTGCTTGCAGTCTACGTGTCGGGTCTCATCTCGATTGGTTGGTATTTTACAAAAAAACAGAAAACTGTGACTGATTTCTGGCTTGCAGGCAGGGAAGTCGGTGCGATAGCAATTGGTTTTTCCGCTGCTGCATCTTGGCTTACTGCGGGGGCTCTTCTTGCAGTTATCGCATTTTTCATACTGCTTGGAATGGGGTCTGTGTGGAGCTTTGTTGCGCCGAATGTCCTAGCATTGCTTATAATTGCACTAATTGTTGGTAGAATAAAACATTTGCCTGCAATCACTCAGCCTGAACTACTGGAACAGCGCTACAGCAGCACGATACGTGCACCGGTTGCAATTATAATAACCATTGTTATGATACTCTTTGCAGTGGCTGACATCAAGGGATTTGCACTTGTTCTTGAAGAGTTATATGGCCTGACCCCCATCTATGCGGCTGGCATTGTTGCACTTGCAGTTTCAGTCTACGTTACCCTTGGTGGTCTGTCTGCTGTTGTGTGGACCGATGTTGTGCAGTTTGTGTTTTTATCTGTCTTTACCATCGTCATGGCAGTCCTTGCAGTAGGTGCTGCAACATCAGGTGCTTCCTATGGTGCTACAGATTTACCACCAATTACTGTTTCCGAACTGTTTGGCGATCTTCCGGGTGTCTGGTGGAATCCATTTTCCATAGGAATTCCGATGGTGATAATCTTTATTTTTGCAATCGTTCCTGGCTGGATTACCGAACAGGACCCTTGGCAGAGAGTCTGGGCTGCAAAGGATGCAAAATCCGCAAAAATAGGGATGGTACTTGGTTCCCTGTTAATAGCGGTTGTTTTCATTGGATGTGCTGTAATTGCAATTGGATTGAATACAATCTACCCTGAGATCGCAGAAGCTGGGTTTCCGGCAGGAATGGCACTTGCTGAACGTGCACTCCTTAATTTTATAAACTCTAGTTTCTCGCCGCTGGTAGTCGCACTCAGTGCAATTGGACTTGCAGCAGCTGCAATGTCCTGTGCCGATACTTTTGCAACATCTGGTGCATCCTGCATCTCACGTGACATCTACCAGAGATTTATTAAACCCGATGCAACTATGAAAGAGATGCTAGCAATCAACAGGATAAGCGTCCTCATAATAGTCGCAGCAGCAACAATAGCTTCATTTTACATTGAAAGTATCATGGATGCGATCCACATTGCAACTTTCATAGCAAGTGCTTCATATTTCTTCCCATTGATGGGAGGTCTTTACTGGAAACGCGCCACAAAAGAAGGGGCACTTGCAGGACTTGTCATTGGTGGATTAACACAGATTGGACTTATTTTAATAGACCTTGCAAAAACCGCACCAATGGCAACTTCTTATCTTGAAACAGTGCATCCGATACTTGTGAACCACGGAATAATCATGGGAATGCTGCTAAGCGCATTTGCTTTTTTCGGTGTATCCCTTATAACAAAGCCATCAGAAACTGTAAATCTTGCTCCTTTCTTTGAAAGTGCTGCTGAGAAACTGTCATTGCATGATGCACAGACAGTTGACGAATCGAACCCCGAATATATAAGATACATTGGAACACTTGAAAAGAAAATAACCGGTGAACGTGCACATCTGCACCTGAATCTGGAGTCGTCTGCAACAGTCAACTGGAATAATTTCATTGAGAAATTAAAATCAATATATCCTGCATGGGTTACTCCGAGTGGAAATGATTCTGTTTACAGGCTAACACAGGCGGACATGCTTGCATGTGTTTCGATTACACGTGGTCGCAACGAGAACGAGATCTGGTTTGCCTCCGAGCCACGTACAGAGTTCATTGACAGGCAGAGTAAGGAGATGTTTATCGCGTTTGAAGAAGTCGAGAACGTACTAAAGACCTTTGGTCTGATCGTTTGCAACCAACAGGCTGACTGAAGGCTGGGAGGATAAACATAATATAACCTGCAAGTCTCCTAAAGTATGCAGCTAAACAGTATTACATCCTTTTCGTTACAAAAGCGTTACATTGATGTAATAATACGGACCTTTTAGGTGCATAATAATGAGAAATGTAACCTTATTAACACTAATAACCCTGTTTTTTGCAGTTTTCACGGCAGGCTGTATTGATGAACTTGTAGCAGTCGACAAGTCGGGTAACATACCGGATATATATGCCTATGAATTTGATGTTTTTGTAAATGAAACTGGAAACTACAGTACTGTTGTAAATACAACAACCTTTTATATATCAAATAATGCAAGTGTCAAGGCTATACACATGATTGTAAACGCCAGCATGGTGGATATTATACCAATCGATGATTTGAATTCAAACAGTAACACACCAACCAATATTGTAATAATTGCAGATCCTGCAAATGAAACAAATGCGTCAATTGAAATGTTCACCATCTATTCGCTTGCTACCAGTGCATCGGATATTAACTATACACTAACTAAAAATGCTGTATTCGGACAAAAACAAACCTATCTAAAATTCAACGAAACCATAACAGGATTTATAGCATATACAATGACTGTGCCGAAGGGACAGGACTTTGCATACCATCCAACATCTACTTCCATCGTGAGGTTCGTGTTGCCCTCTGGATATACAACAGGGAACCCCTTTATTGGAACTGCACGACCAGAACCGGATAAGATCTATTCTGACGATGAAGGTAGAGAGATCCTCACCTGGTATAATCTTGAAACCGGTAGAGACACAATTATTGTAAAATATTATTTAAAATCCGCACCACGGATACTTTTGATCGGTGGAACAATCCTTGCAGTTGGTACATTGATTATTCTTGCAAGCAACTATATGACACAGCAGAGGCTTAAAAAAATACGTCATCAGATTGAAAAGGATGCCAGTAAAAAATAAATGAGAAAAAATAAGGCACATTAATAACGACATTGGTATCTGTTTCTCAGATATGAAATACCATTCCGTCATATCCAAGAGGAAGGATTTTTGATTCTTCGTCATGAGGTTTGAAATAGTGGCTTAAGTGCGTCATTACAATTTCTTTGGCCTCAATCTCCTTTGCAAGCGCCATTGCTTCTACCGAATTCATGTGTTTTTTGACCTTAATAGTGGGTGGCACAATTGCATCTACAACCAAAAGGTCTGGTTGTTGGATCAGTTCAAGGCTCCTTGGTGGTATATCTTTCTGGGCATCTGAGGTGATCACCACTTTTTTATTCCTTTCACATATCATAACACCTACTGCCTTTTTCACCGGTGGGTGCTTTACCTCGAAAAGGGTAAATGTGAGACCAATCAGTTCAAATGGCTCATACATCAAAACGTCATGCCGGATAGGTTTTAAAAAATAAAGATAGTCCAGAATATAATCAAGTGTTTCAGTAATCCCATAGACATCAACGTTGCTCTGTACCCTGTGAAACTCCGCGAATCCGGTATAATGGTCATAATGCCCATGTGTCCATATCACACCGTCAACATGAACGATATTATTTTCAAGCATCTGCTGCCTGAGGTCCGGACCAGTATCAATAAGAACTTTGCCTTTATCGGATTCAACTAAAACTGAAAAACGAAGCCTTCTGCTTTTTCCACCACGATGTGCATCCATGCATGTTGGGCATTCGCATCCTATCAACGGTGTACCGGTGGCATCACCCGTACCAAGCAGGGTCACTTTCATAGGAACCTCAATAGATATGATGCCATCCTATATCGGGTATTCATCAGATTTAATATCTGCACGCTCGTTAAAGTCATCAACAGCCCTTAGCATATCGTTCTTGTTGAGTGACATTCGTTCTTCCACCAGTGCGCTTAGTACTGCTTCGCGAATCACCATTCGAAGATCTGAACCTGAGTAGCCATCCGTTAATGCAGCAATTTCTTCGTTATCTAGGTCACCTTCGATCTCCCTTGTAATGATATCCAGAATCCTTTTCCTCATGTTACGATCAGGTAGGGGGAAGCTCATGATCTCATCGAATCTCCTCCAAGCTGCAGCATCCAGCATTCTCGGATGGTTGGTTGCAGCAATCAGCAGTACCCCGTCCCGCGTGAGACTAATCTCATCGATTGCTTTTAGCAGTGTGTTAACTGCACGCTTAAGGGCAGCATGTTCATCCGATGCCCGGGTCTTTGCGACAAAATCGAATTCATCGATGAAAAGTATGCAGGGATTCAGCCGTTTGGCAAGCATGAATACACGGTCGATGTTCTTTGCGGTCTCACCAAGATACTGGTCTGTTATCATGGAAAGCTTGACCTCAACGAAGGGGATTGAAAGGCGCCCAGACAGTGCCCTGGCCACCGAGGTCTTCCCGGTACCCGGAGGTCCTACCATCAGAATCTTGCCGATATCATAAAGCCCGATCCGATTAAGATACTCCCTATACTGGATGGCTTTTACAATCTTGTTGACCTCATCTTCTTGATCCTTTGTCAGGACAAGGTCTGAAAGGGTCTGTATAACATCTTCAGGAGCAACTATATGTGCCAGTTTTAGCATCTCTTCCCCTCCTTCTCCTTCCGCAATCTCACTTACAAGGGATTCAATCCATTCTCTGTCCACTTCTTTTGGTCTTGTCCTTGAAAGTGCGCTTTTATAGTCAGCTCCATTATTTTTTTCTTTTTCATAATAAAAAGCAAGCACTGGATTATTTGCAATCCTCTCCGTCGAATCTCCCTGTTTTTCGAACCATTCTGATGCGACTTGGAATGATGTCAGTTTTAATTTGAGGTCGATGTCATTGAGATCTATAAAAGGAAGTAATTTTACAGCAGCATGCACATCTGTAATTTCATACAGTTTTTTAATATCAGAAACAGAGACAATAATTGGTTTTGGGACATATTTGTGTTTACGGCTCCAGTAGGCCTTGCGTATAACCTTTGGAAGATCGTTAACATCCATCTCAGAATACCGGTTATATATCTCTGCTGTCAATAATAATTCTACAATATCAAGGTTTTTACCGGACATATTTTTTACCTGAGTTACTGTTGGTTAAAAAAGGCATTCATCAGACCAGTATACTTTGTATTCTTCTATGATATAGCTTGCGCGTGAACTACCACCCTACAAATAGGGTGGCTTCCTGCTTAATTCTTTGAACCCTTCTGCTTCTTACTCATCCTTTTTTGTAAAACGGTCAAACATTGTATAGAGTTTTCAAGGTATTTTGGATTTTCAATTTTTTTCGCTATTGGAAAAAAGTGCAAAATCTTTGATCCTAATATCAATACCAACAGTTTCATTTTTATAATCTACTAGAAATATGTTGATTTTCAAACAATACGGACATAACCGATCTCTGGTGAATATATTTCTCCTGTTTGAAGAAGATCGTCAAGGATTTTCTCTAATTTTTCAGCATCCACATCCTTCTCAATTGCTCGGGCTTTTAACGTCATGATGTCCATCCCACCTCCCGAGGATTTGAGTAGGTTGAGGATTATTTTTCGGGCGTCTCTCTTTGGATTGTTTTTTTTCCGTTTGTATGCAAGTACAAATTGGGGAATGGGGATCTGTTCTCCTATACCACTCGAAAAAACATGCACATTACTTTCTGGTATGCTCCCAGGTTTTAGGGTCTTATCATGCATTTGCGCCTGTAGTTGGGTGCGTGCTGATATTGCCTCATCGAGGCTGTTAGATACATAAAATATACGTAATTTCTTGGTCTTCAAAACAGCGCTGCAGTTCTGGCACGTCGTTGTTCTTGCAGTATTGTACTCAATTATCTGTGCATGTTTTCTGCATTTCGGGCAGGCTATAACCGCATATCTGGGCATTGCCAATTGGTTGATCGATTAGATATAAATAATAATCTGATTAACCGATTCGTTAAGGTCATTGAATGAGAAGATAAATAATGGCGAAGACAATATGAGAAACATATATGCATCCCGTCACCGCCCCCCCTCACTAAAGTGACGGGGCTGTATTCCACCTTTGAAGAGGAAGTGATTAACTTTTACTTGTTCTAAAACAGCATACTATTTCCCAAACCTGCGCTTCCGCTTCTGGAAATCACGAAGAATCCTTAGAATCTCTATTTTTCTGACATCATACCAGTTCACATCTGTAAAATATAGTTCTGAATAAACAGACTGCCAAATCAAGAAATCAGACAGGTGTTTTCCACCTGCCCTTATGACAATATCAGTTTCGTGCTTGACCAGCAGACGGCTTTCGATCACATTTTCATTGATGTCATTTAGCTTAATTTTGCCGGATTTGACATCTGATAATATGGATTTCACTGCTTTTGTGATTTCACTCCTGCCGCCAAATCCTATCGACAGGTACACCAGAAACCATGAACCTGCTCGCTTATTTTTTGGTTCCCCGTCTACTCCATATATCTCAAATCCGATCTCTTTCGGCATTTTTGAAAATAAATATTGTAATTTATCTGTAAGTTGTGATACCATCTCTTTTCTCAAAGATTCATGGGTATCAAGTATATCAACATAGATACTTATGATCTTTATATCCAATTTATAGCACCATAAAACAAAAAATTTTAATTTTGATATGCCATCGGAGTTCAATAAGTCAGTTTCAGAGAGCACTAAGGTCATATGTTCAGGGAGAGTATGGGGTGCTTTTGCTATTTGCCGTAATAGATATTTCTCATACAATGCCGTGATTATATCCATGCTGGGTTTGTAATATACAACCAAAGATAAAAATATATACACTTTTTTGCAAAACTAATGCATATTTACCTGAAACCGTGGTTTTCCTATTTGGCGGTGGACACAATCTTTATGACGTCACCGTCTTTAAGTTCGTATTTTTCACTGAGGCGCATTTTGGTCTTAGCATCCACTGCATAGAGGAATCGATCTCCGATGTCTGAATGAACGCGGTACGCCAAGTCATGGGCGGTTTCCCCTTTTTTTACAAGGAAGGCATCAGGAAGAATCCTGTCATTTTTATCTGCCCATTTCCCTTCATTCTCTACAGGATATACAACGATCAGGCCAAGAAGATCGAATACTGCGCTGTTTATGCACTGCTGTACTCCACTACTGCCCATGTTCTTAAGGAATATACGGATATTTTCAAGCCCTTTCTTCTGTGCATCTGTCAGCTTATCAGATATGATGGTTAAATCTGGGTCTCCAGGTATATATTCGATCAAGCCACTCTTAGATGCGGACCTAAGTGCAAGTTCTGCTGCCGCACTCACTGGAACTACCATCATGCCAACATTTTTAAGATTTTCAATGTTCTCCTTCGGAGCAATATCAACCTTATTTGCAGCTATTATCATTGGCTTACTGATGACACGAATAGCATCACACAGTTCAATGAGTTCGTCATCCGTCCATTTCATGTGGTTTGACAGCAGGTTGCATTTCATCTGAGCAGCATGGACCTGTATCTCATTTACACCCGCACCTGCAAGCTGATCAGCGATCACATGCTCGATCTTAAGCCCTTCTGCCTGTATCTTACGGGAGAGTTTTACCCAATTACGCTTCAGTATCCCGACCATCCACATTGTAATTTCACGGTTCAAAAAATCGATGTCAACTACAGGATCATGGCTTCCAGTATCAACAGGATTCCCTTCAATATCTGTCCCGCCGGAACTATCAATCACATGGATGATTGCCTGAGCCTGACGCAATTCATCCAGAAATGCATTCCCAAGCCCGCGTCCCTTATGCGCATCTGGGACGAGCCCTGCCACGTCAATAATCTCTATGGGAACAAAACGAACCCTATCGATGCAGTTGCCGCATTCATGCTCCAGTTCCTTACAGGGACATTCTGTGCGCACATACGCTACACCACGGTTTGCGTTGATGGTTGTAAAAGGATAGTTAGCAATCTCCACATCCGCCATGGTTGCTGCTTTGAAAAATGTGGATTTTCCTGAATTCGGTTTGCCTGCAAGGCCAATGGTCATTGACATATTATAATAAACACCTTTGCAGCATTTAATGTTTATTAATTTGTCATCAAGGACATTTTGTTATTGTCGTTTCACTCCCTGACAATAACCTTTATAATATGAAACGCTATTAAAAGGTTGCACTTAATGTCCCGATAGGGTAGTGGATATCCTGGAGGCCTGCGGAGCCTTCGACCCGAGTTCAAGTCTCGGTCGGGACGTGACTGCTCCCATGACTAAAGTTCGTGGGGTTCTACGAATTTAATACCGACAGATTGCAATCCCAATCTGAGAATGTTGATAGC
Organism: Methanosarcinaceae archaeon; assembly: GCA_016926455.1. Taxonomy (GTDB): domain Archaea; phylum Halobacteriota; class Methanosarcinia; order Methanosarcinales; family Methanosarcinaceae; genus JAFGQV01. Next base: position 13,151 of record JAFGOO010000109.1, read on the forward strand.
TGCATTGTGGTCCCTATCCATAACAAGACCACAGCTACTACATTCATGTGTTCTGTCTGATTATGTCTCTTCAACGAGCAGACCACATATTGAGTATATTGTG